>CALBIN010000560.1 GCA_937893275.1 uncultured Opitutia bacterium
CGCCATGCCTTCTCCGTAGTTCGCCGGGGACGAGAACCTATACTTGTTGCAGCAATTCTGTGAACTTTGCGCATTGGAGGGCGTTTTCTTTCATCCTCATCATAATTGGTTCCTTTGCGGTGCCCATGATGAGGGAACGATCGATCAAGCGGTTGAGGCAGCTTCGGTTGCGTTCTCCAAGTTGACTAGGGAAAAGGCCTAGGCGAAGGTTTCCGTAAGGAGTCGGGTGAGGAATTCATCCGAGGGTTCGGCGTCGACTAGGGCGTCTTCCAGCAACCAAAGGATGCGTCGGAGTTCCCTGATTCTCAAATCCAGTTCCTCCGAGGTAGGTTCTTTCCCAGGGCCGATCTCCGGCATTACGGCAAAGGAGTAATCGCCGATTAAGGCGGCGATGTCCTGATTTCCGAGAAGCTCGTGAAGGTACCTAAGCTTTTCTTGGGCTGTGGCGTTTTCCTTGGCAAGGAGCGGGCGGAGATTTTTCCATGCTTCGTCGCAGCGGGTGGCCAGTAGAGTGAGCACTTGATCTAGACCTTGACCCGAAATCCCCCGATGTTCGGAAAAGACGGCTGGATCAGGTTCGTAGGGAGCAAGGCTTTCGGAAAGGGCTTCGCGGAGCTCGTCGACCTGTTCCGGATGTATTACTATGGATCCTTCCAGCAAGGCTCCCCGGTCGTTCAGGTTGATCACATTTCTACCTCGAGAGATTCGAGCGCAGTTTTCCGATGTTTCGCTCCAGTCGGAAAGGAAAGGCGTGGAAACCGTTTCGGAATGATTGCCGGGGATGTCGTGGCAGACGTTTGCATGAATTTGCATGTTAGAGCGTCCTGTGTTTTCGGCATAACGATCAGTACCGTCTCCACCTCCAGCCAGATCCATACCCACCAGCATGATTGCGGAGGGTCCTAGGAATTCGGCGACGAGCATTGCGGCCAGTCCGGCGTTGTTTACTGCGAGAAGGCTGGTTTTGGGTATCCCTTTTCCCGCGAGCCAATCCTCAGTCATGACTCTACCCGAGAGGTAGCGTACGTTTTCTCCCCAGCGTTGCGGCCAACTCGAGTGGGATTGCGTGGAAAGAATGGCGATGCCCGGGCGATGATCTATGGAGGTACAGGAATCGTGACTTTTTTCGGGATCGATGCTTACTACGAAGTCGGGATCTACCCCTGCATCCTTCAACGCCCTCAGAGCACTGTCGGCGGCAACCACGAGAGGTTTTTGGAATCCTTCCTTAATTAGCGGCAAGGTGACGTCCAGCGAGGGACCGGCTCCAACGACCACGGTGAGGTTTCCTTGGGCCGAATCTCTCCATTTTTCGGGGATGCGTGAGCGGAGGTATCCTGCGAGGTTTCGAAATACCTGTTCTTGTCTAAGTACGCCTGTATCGGATCTCGTTCGGCGAGCTCTTAGAGTCGAATCGATCGAAGCAATGACGAGGTCCAGGATCGGGGTATACGCATTTTCATCATCCTCGGCGATATGTGAACTAACCTTGACTGTGGGTGGTTTATCGTAGTCGAGGCGGAGGAATTCGTCGATGGTCTCGGAAAGCTTCTTTGACTCGGAACTCCTATCCAAGCAATGGACGTTGGCAGGATATGAGGAAGAGAAGTTTTCTGTGGGCGGAGCGATCCAGAGAACACCTTTGGCATAGGCCTCGGCTTCGGAAGAGAGGACGGACTCCTCGAGTGGACCCAATAAAATGGCTGAGACTGCTCCTTCGGAACTTGTTTCTGATAGCCATGGCGAATTCATGAAAATGTCTGCTGTGGTTAACAAGATGTCTGGTTGTCAAATTCCTAAGGGACGATGAGTTCGTCCTCGTTTCGGATGGACTAAGAGAACATAAAAAGGTTTATTGGTAACTAGCCATGCTAAACGGCAAATCAATTCTTGTTACTGGAGGTACCGGTTCCTTTGGGCAATGTTTCATCAAGACGCTTCTTGATCGTTACGAGCCCAATCGTGTCATTATCTATTCTCGAGACGAGTGGAAACAGTCTGAAATGGCTGCGAGAGCTGAGTTTAAGAATTCTGCTGTCCGGTTTTTTCTCGGGGACGTCCGTGATGGTGATCGTTTGAATCGAGCCATGCGCGGAGTCGACTATGTTGTCCATTCTGCAGCCCTCAAGCAAGTTCCCGCCGCCGAGTACAACCCACACGAATTCATCAAGACCAACGTGAACGGGGCCACGAACATCGTGGAGGCTGCATTAACTGCCGGTGTGAAAAAGGTGGTGGCTTTGAGTACGGACAAAGCGGTGAATCCAGTCAATCTGTACGGAGCCACCAAGCTTTGTTCGGACAAGGTGTTTGTTGCCGCCAATAGCTATGCGGGAGAAGGAGGTACTATTTTTTCGGTCGTTCGCTACGGCAACGTCGTAGGGTCGCGCGGAAGTGTGATTCCTCTTTTTTGCCGTCAACGCGAAAACGGAAAGATCACGGTGACCGATCCCGACATGACGCGCTTTCTGATAACTCTGGATCAGGGGGTGGAGTTCGTTCTTCGAAGCTTGGACGTGATGGTGGGAGGCGAGCTATTCGTGCCAAAGGTTCCCGCTTGTACGGTTTCCGACATTGCCCACGTGGTCGCTCCGGATTGCGAATGGGAAGTATTGGGTCTACGACCGGGCGAAAAGGTGCACGAGGTTCTCATACCCGAAGACGAGGCTCGAAACGTTCTGGAATTCGATGACCATTTCGTTATTCAACCCATCCAGTCGTTCTGGGGGAATGAAATTGGAATTCTTGGGGGCGTTTCTTGTTCTCCGGGTTTCCGATATGCAAGTAACTGTAATTGCGAAACTTTCACTAGCGAGCAGTTGACCTCGCTTCTGGCCGAATACCTACCTGCCAATCGGCGGGAATCGGAATAATCCGGCTTTCCCGATTTTTCAATGAACGGCAACCTCATCGTAGAGGCTCTCCGTTCCTCTTCGGTTCCGCCCGTCGTTGTGGCTGAACTTTCGGGAAATCATCGTGGCGAACTCGACCATGCCTTAGCTCTCGTTGACGTCGCGGCCGATTCCGGAGCGGATGCTGTTAAGCTTCAGACCTATCGATCCGATACGATAACCATCGATTCTCGTGACGATCGTTTTTTGATTACTGAAGGGCTTTGGGCGGGACGATACCTTGTCGATCTTTACGCCGAAGCCATGACGCCTTGGGAATGGCATCCTGCCTTGGCTGATCGAGCTGCTGAACATGGTATGGCGCTTTTTAGCTCTCCTTTCGACGAGACCGCCGTCGATTTCTTGGAGGCATCCATTGATCCGCCTCTTCACAAGATCGCATCCTTCGAGCTGAATCATTTTCCCTTGCTTCGGAAGGTTGCCCGTACCGGCAAGCCGGTGGCGGCGAGTGTCGGCGCCTCAACCAGTGAGGAGGTCGAAGAAGCCGTTGCCTTGCTCCGGGGCGAGGGGTGTCCTCTAGTCGTTCTACTCCAATGCGTGAGCCAGTATCCAGCCGACCCCAAGGATTTTCACCTTGCTAGCCTTGTAGAGTTGGCCGCTAAGTTCGATGTGCTGCCAGGGCTTTCCGATCATTCGTCGGGACACGTCGTCCCTGTCGTGGCGACTACCCTTGGCGCCCGGTTGATTGAGAAACATCTCGTTCTCGATCGAAATGACGGTTCGATTGACGCCGGTTTCTCTATGGAACCTCACGAGTTTCGAGACATGGTCGATGCGGTGCGCTCGGCTCATGCCTCGTTGGGGGAACGGAGAGTTGGATTAAAGGACGGGAATCATCCCTCCCGCCGCTTCCGCCGTTCCATCCTCGTTTCCAGTTCCATTCGGAAAGGAGAGGAGCTCACTCCCGAGAATCTGCGTATCGCTCGTCCTTCGGATGGTCTGTCGCCGGCTCGGTGGGATGAGGTTCTTGGTAAAGCTGCCGCTTGCGACATGGAACCCGGACATCCGTTGGATTCAGGGGATTGGGTCGAGTAGGTTTTTACTGAATAGGTCCTTTCCGGATTTCCCGAAAAAAAGTTATCCTCGTTTGGTAAGCTGCGCTTTTTAGCGCTATAGTCTATTGCAGGGCGATGGCGGCGTTGACTTGGGAGGTGAACGGC
>CALBIN010000561.1 GCA_937893275.1 uncultured Opitutia bacterium
TTACTTCGTATCTTGGATCGTAACTCAATGCATTGGTCTATAGAAAGCAGAGTTCCATTCTTAACCACCGACATAGTTGAATTTTTATTAAGTCTTCCCGAAGATTACCTTCTTTCATCTGGAGGCCAAACAAAACGAATCTTCAGGGCCGCCATGCGAGGAATCGTCCCTGATGATATTCTGGATCGGAAAGATAAGATTGGTTTTGCCACACCGGAAAAGCAATGGTTGCTTTATTCAAGGGAAAAAGTGATTTCTTGGATCGACGGTATGGATGAAATCAGCTTTTTGAAAAAGGATAAATGCGTTGAAGAGGTAACCCAAATATTGGATGGTAGAAAGCCATTTAGTTGGCAGGCATGGCGTTTAGTTAATTTTGCCCAATGGCATTCATTGCATGTGGGTTCGTGCCATACGAATTGATCGATATTCCTTATGTTTGTTTTTAATATAGAAGTGGAATTTTAAAATTCTTCGATGTCTGCGAAACGACTTAATTGTGGTGGGGTTATTGTTTTTAATGACTTCCGCAACGATTCCCGGGTGGAGAAAACTTGCCGCAGTTTGTCCGACTGTGGATACGATATAACGGTTTTTGCTTTTGGCGGACATGGGTTGCCCTCTTATGAGAAAAGAGATGGATTGAGAATTTATCGTTCAGGTGGTTTGGGCAGAATTGAACGTTTAATCCGCCTCTCTTTTCGGTTTTTGAGCACGGCTTACAAGCTTGACTTCATTCATTGTAATGACCTTGAACCCTTACCGCTTTGCGTTCTTGCAAAATTGTTGAAGTTCGGGAAAACCAAACTTTTTTACGACGCCCACGAATTGGAGACAGAAAAATTGGCGGCAAGAGGTTGGCGACAACCCTTGTCGCGTTTCTTAGAGAGAGCACTAATCTCCTCTGCCGATGCGGTAATCACTGTGAGTGATCGTATTGCCAGTTGGTATGCGGAATGCTACGATTGCGAAACCCCTCAGGTCATTATCAACTCTCCAGTCAAGTGGAGGACGAGGAAGGAAGATTTGTTTCGCGATAGTTTTACCATTCCGTCTTCGATGCAAATATTTCTCTATTTGGGCGGTCTTCAGCAAGGGAGAGCGATTGAGCCAATGCTGGAAGCCTTTACAGGTGCTGATCGCATTGCTCTGGTTTTTATGGGATATGGTGGGACTTCATCTGAAGGCAAAAGGCTGAATGCATTAGTTCGTAAAACGGCAGGTCTTCACCCGAACATTTTTTTTCACGAACCAGTGAGGCAAAGTGAATTACCGAACTATGTTTCTTCTGCGGATGTGGGGCTTTGCCTGATTGAAGATATGTGCCTTAGTTATCGTTACTGTTTGCCGAACAAGCTTTTTGAATATGCGATGGGCGGATTGCCGGTAATCGTAAGTGATTTACCGGAAATGAGGGACAAGGTGGAGCATTACAACTGCGGCATAGTATGTCGGGATTTTTCGGAAGAAGGCATACTTGAATCTGTGGAAGAAGTTTTGAAAGGCTTTGATTCATTCGGTGCAAATGCTCGCAATATGGCGTGGGAAAATTGTTGGGAAGTTCAAGAAAAAAAGCTTCTCGCGGTTTACGAAAACATTTTGGAGGCTGCGTGATATGAAAGTTGTTTCAATAATTGGGGCAAGACCTCAGTTTATTAAGGCTGCTGTGGTTTCAAAGGCTTTGCGAGAAGGGCAGGGGGTTGAGGATTTTTTGGTGCATACTGGGCAGCATTTCGATGACAATATGTCGGCCGTTTTTTTTGATGAGATGGGTATCCCTGAGCCTAATGTGAATCTTGGTGTGTCCGGCGGGGGGCATGGTGCCATGACTGGATCCATGCTTGCTGAGATTGAGAAAATACTTGAGTGCGAAACCCCGGACTGGACTCTTGTATATGGCGATACCAATTCCACCTTGGCGGGTGCCTTGGCTGCCGCCAAACTCAACATTCCATGCGCTCATGTCGAGGCAGGTTTACGCTCCCACAACCGTTGCATGCCGGAGGAAATTAATCGCATCTTGACGGACCATGCCTGCGATTTACTTTTTGCCCCAACCGATCAAGCCATGCAAAAGCTCAGTGCCGAAGGCTTGGTGGGGGAAAAGGTCGTTCGTACGGGTGACGTTATGTTGGATGCGGTCAATCTTTTTGGGGCAGTGGCTCGTGACCAGAGCCGCATCCTAGAGGATTTAGCTCAAACAAGAGGAGGATTCGCTTTATGCACCCTCCATCGGGCGGAGAATGTAGATGATCGTGAAACTCTTGCTGGGATTATTGCTGGTTTGGGCGAGGTTGCTCTGGAGATTCCAATCGTCCTGCCCTTGCACCCTCGTACTTTGGGGCGCATGGAGCAATTTGGCCTCCGCGATTCGTTTCCTTCGGGAATATTGATCTGTGATCCATTGGGTTATTTGGATACTCTTTGCTTGGAGGAAGCCGCTGCTTTGATTCTCACGGATTCCGGAGGGATGCAGAAGGAGGCTTTCTTTCAGCACACTCCATGCGTGACGATCCGTTCGGAAACGGAGTGGGTGGAGCTTCTCGACGGTGGGCATAATAGGCTTGCTCGTCCAGGTCTCGATTCAATAGCGGAGAAAGCTCATGAAGCTATGTCCACTGACTTGAATTGGGACAAGAATTTCTATGGAGATGGTAAATCGGCGGAGACTATTGTTAGAAGTCTTGTCGAAAGAGTGTGAGTGAAAATTGCACTTGTCACTTCCGAGTTCCCTCCGATGAATGCGGCTGCCGCTGCTCGCATGGGACCTTGGCAAGAAACATTTTTGAAACGGGGACACGATGTGACCGTTTTCACATCGCGAGAGGCAAGGGATGATGGGAATCCGGGTGTTTGGAACTCTCGTTATGGCGTTCCTTCGAATCAAGTCGGTTTGGCCCGGCGTTTTTTGCAGGAGATTCGACTCGGTCGCGACTTGGCCGGGGAATTGCGACGAAAGGCTTTCCATTTCGATTTGGTAGTGATTACATCCCCTCCTTTCTTTCTTGCCAGTATGTGTGCTCGCTCTGCTCGTTTGTCGAAACTACCGTACGTGTTTGATGTCCGTGATCGTTACCCTGGAGTGCTTTTCGAGTTGGGCACTTTAGGTCGAGACGGTTTGCTGGGGCGTTTTCTCTCCCACATGGAACAGAGGGTATATGCAGGGGCTCGTTCCGTGACGACTGTAACGGCTTCACTCGTACAAGAACTTTTAGAATCAAACAATTCCACGAAAGTTTCTCTCTTCCCCAATGGGTATGATGGGCAGTTGTTTCCCGAGGCTTTATCGAAACACAAGAAGCGAGACCTGTTTACCGTGGTCTACCACGGGCGCTTCAGTCGCCTCCACGATATTGCTTCTCTTCGGGAGATGGCCAAGATTACCCAAGGGTTGGATTCTGAGATTCGTTTCATTATTGCGGGTCCTTTGCCCGAAGGATTGTCTCGAGAAAATTGGGGTGAAACTACTTTTCTGGGTGAGTTGCCGCGAAACGAAATCCCCGAATTGCTTGCTGGATGTCATTTGGGAGTGAGCCTGATGAAGCCCTCTGGTGCAACACGAGTGGCAATGCCGGCAAAGGCATTCGAGTACTTCGGCGTTGGCTTGCCCGTTATTGCCGCACCCGAGGGGGAGTTGTCTGTTTTTTTACGGGAGCATCAAGTCGGGCTCCCTTTTTCCAAAGCCGATCCCTCGTCCATGGCCCAAGCTATTGTTAACATCAAGAACGATTTTTCTGCATGGGAAATGATGTCTGCGAATGCTTGGGCTCTTCGTCCATCACTTGATCGTCGCGTTCAATCCGTTCGATTTGCGGAACATTTAGAATCCCTTGTGTGATTGTTTCTAATTGTTCCTAAACCTGTTATTGTCTTAGAGTTTTTCTTATGTCTCGTAAATCGGATTGGAACCTGAGTAAAGGGGCTTGGACCTTGCTGGACTTGGCTACTGCTTCTTGTTCCGCGGCCCTCGTGCCTCTTTACCTGTCGCCGATTAGCGAGACCTTGAGGTCGGTTCCGACCGAGCGCCTTGTTATGTACGCCGTTTTTTACGGTTTCGCCTTTTGGGTTGCGGGAGAGGTATTGGGCGTGCATGAGAAACGGTCCTCTCGTTCGTGGCGATTTCGGGTTGCGGTGTGCACTCTTGCCGCAGTGGGTGCTTGTCTTGGGCTATTGCTGATGGTTTGGGCCATTGAGTATCGATTTGTCGGGCGATTTGCCTTGGCGAAAATTGTTGGTTGTTCGGTGGCTGGAGTAATGATTATGAGGTTGGCTGTCGAGGGCATGGCATCACGGTCTCGGCCCAAGGTGTTGGCTTTGCTTGCCGAGGAGACGTCGAAGGAACTTGCTATGGCTCTCAAGGAGGGCGGAGAGCAATTACAGTTTGAAAGATTCAAGGAAGACATGCCGGATTCTGCTGAGAGTTTTGTTGGATATTGCGAGGAGCAAGGCATCCACGAAGTGGTTACCCAACACGATACCGAACACAAAGGCTTGCTTAATGTCGTTGCCTTGTTGGCTGGGGGTACCCGCGTTTCCGACATCGCGGATTTCTGGGAACGAACGTTTGCACGGATACCTCCACAATACGTTGACGAGGCTTGGTTGGCACGACTCGACCTGAGGCTTCGACATCCACTTTTTCATCGGGCGAAGAGGTTGTTGGACGTACTTGTGGCAATTATAGGGCTCGTTGTTTCAATTCCCATTTTGGCAATTGCATCAATTTTCATTTTAGTCGGTTCGCGCGGATCCGTTTTCTTTTCTCAACGACGTACGGGATATTTAGGAAGCGATTATGTTTTGTATAAGCTTCGAACCATGCGAACGGATGCCGAGCAAGATGGGGCTCAATGGGCCGAAAAACATGACGCTCGGGTCACTGGTGTCGGTCGCTTCCTGCGTAAGTGGCGGATAGACGAGATTCCTCAATTCTGGAACGTCCTGCGTGGGGAGATGTCAATCGTAGGTCCACGTCCGGAACGTCCTGAACTCGAGGAGAAACTGGCCGTGGAAATTCCCTTCTGGTCAAGTCGCCACCTTGTCAAGCCAGGGCTTACAGGCTGGGCTCAGATTCGTTTCCGCTATGCTGCCGATTCCAATGCCTCCAGGGAAAAACTCGCCCACGATCTCTATTATATAAAGAACGCTTCCATGTTGTTG
>CALBIN010000562.1 GCA_937893275.1 uncultured Opitutia bacterium
ACAGTCCAGCAGGATGCCGGCAAACGTCCCGTCCGCCAGGGGAGACTCTATTTCATAAACGTCATGCGGCGGGTTCTTGCCGCTGGGAAGCCAGGATCCGTCAGGTTGCCTCGTGAAGGTGGCCCCGCCCCTGCTCGTCACCTTTTCATCAACCAAGGGGATCCATGCCTGCTGGGGCTTGCCCTTGGTCAAAGCTTGTCTTTCCGAGTCCATCCATTTGTCAAAGGCTGCTGCCATGCCCGCTTTCTCGTACGCTTGCGCCTTAGCTTTGGCTTCCTCCAGTTTAACCTGCAGTTCAGCTTTCCTCTTTTTATGTTCGGCGCTGGCCACCTTGATGAAAGGCATCGTGTTGTTGCCGTTCTTTCCGTCGGCTGCCAAAACGCCGCTTTCCTCGTTTGAGTTGAAGAAGGCAAAGAACTCGAAAAATTCCTTTTGGGAAATCGGGTCGTACTTATGATCGTGGCAACGAGCGCAGTTCATGGTCAGGGCCATCCATGTCATGCTCGTGGTCTCCACTCGGTCGATTACGGTTTCAACGAACCACTCGTCCACGATCCTGCCGCCTTCGCCGTTGAGACGGTGGTTCCGGTTGAACCCGGTCGCCACGATTTGGTCCTCGGTTGCATTGGGCAACATGTCGCCCGCCAATTGCTCGATCGTGAACTGGTCGAAGGGAAGGTTCCGGTTGTAGGCGCCGATGAGCCATTCCCGCCAGAGCCACATGGTGCGGCTACCGTCGCTTTGGAACCCGTTGCTGTCGGCATAACGGGCCAGATCAAGCCATTCCAGTGCCATGCGCTCGCCGTAGTGGGGAGACGAGAGCAAGCGGTCGAGTGCCTTTTCATAGGCCTGTGGGGATTTGTCCCCGGAAAAGGCATCCATTTCCGCGAGAGTGGGAGGGAGTCCGGTCAGGTCCAAGGTGGCTCTTCGTAGTAAGGTCTCCTTGTCCGCTTCCTTCTTCATCGTCAGGCCTTCCATCTGCAAACGGTTCTGCAGGAAGGCGTCGATCGGATGTTTCGCGGCGGTCTCTTTGGGTACTTCGGGCCGCTCCGGGGAAAGGAAAGCCCAATGCCCTTGGTACTCGGCCCCCTGGTCGATCCATTTGCGCAAAATTCCCTTTTGTTCCTTCGTCAGCGACTTCCCGCTGTCGATTGGCGGCATATGGTCGTCGTCACTGTCGGGCAGGAAGATCCTGTAGACCAATTCGCTGTCCTTGGCATTCCCCTTGATGATCGCGGGATCCCCCGACTTGGCGGGTTGGAAGGGAGCCTCTGCCAAGTCGAAACGCAGACCGCTCTTCCTTTCCTTTTCATCCGGTCCGTGGCAATGAAAGCAGGCATTCGACAGGATGGGTCGAATGTCGCGATTGAATTGCAGCTTCTCTTCAGCGGAGGCCGGACGGACGAAGATGAGGCCTACCGAACACAACAACCCGATTATAGTTCCCCTGCTCATGCCAAAATGGGAGCGATCACCTTGCCCGCCACGTCGGTGAGGCGAAAGTCGCGACCGCCGTAGCGATAGGTTAATTCCTTATGATTCAAACCAAGTAAATGAAGGATGGTGGCGTGAAAGTCATTCACATGGACCTTGTCTACCGCGGCTTTGTGGCCCACTTCATCGGATTCGCCATAAGAGACACCACCCTTTACGCCGCCACCCGCCATCCAGGCAGAGAAGCAGTGCGGGTTGTGGTCGCGGCCGGGCTTTCCGCTTTTTTGGGCTACGGGCAAACGCCCGAATTCTCCAGCCCAAATGACTAATGTCTCGTCAAGCAGACCACGTTGGGCCAGATCGGTTAACAAACCGGCGATCGGTTGGTCCGTTTCTTGAGCGAAACCAGTGTGGTTTCCCTTGATGTCGCTGTGACCGTCCCAACTACGCTGGTTGGCCATGCCGCCCGAATAAATCTGAATAAATCGCGTACCCCGCTCCACCAAACGGCGGGCCATCATGCACTGGGCAGCAAAGTGCTTCGATTTTCCAACGTTCAAACCGTAGAGCTCTTTCAAATGATCGGGCTCCTTGGCGAGATCGAGGGCTTCCGGCGCAGCGGTTTGCATGCGATAGGCCAATTCAAAGCTTTCGATGCGGGCAGACAGTTCCTCCTCATGAGGATTCTTGTTTAGGTCATGCCTGTTCAGTTGCGCCAACAAGTCGAGCTGACGACGTTGCCGAGAAACATCCTGTTCCTTGGGGCGATGCAAATTGTCGATCGGGTCGCCCGAGGGACGAAAATGAGTGCCCTGATATACGCTAGGCAAAAAGCCGGCTCCCCAGTTGGCGGCATGTCCCTTAGGCAGACCTCGACCAAGCGGGTCGCTCATGACAACAAAGGAGGGCAAGTCGTGGCTCGGTGAACCCAAGCCGTAGGTGGCCCATGCCCCGGCGCAGGGGTAGCCCATGCGGGGCAAGCCGCAATTCATCATAAAGAGGGCAGGACTGTGGTTGTTTGACTCGGTGTGCCCCGAATGGATGAACGCCATTTTGTCCACGTGCTCACCGAGATGAGGGAAAATCTCGGAAACCATTTTGCCGCATTGTCCGCGCGGAGTGAATTGGAATGGGCTTTTCATCAATCCGCCCACCGCATTGGCGAAGAACCCGGTGAAACGGTCGAATCCCTCGAAGGTCTTGCCATCCATTTTCTCGAGAGCCGGCTTGTAGTCCCAAGTATCGACATGACTGGGACCACCGTTGACGAATATCCAGATGACCGACTTGGCCCGCCCCGGAAAATGAGATTGCTTGGGGGCCAGGGGATTGGCCGCCCCGAGCAATTTTTCGTCGTGAAGTAGGCTGGTCAGTCCGAGAGCGCCCAGCCCCATGCCGCAACGCGACAGCATGGATCGACGGTTTATGGGATGGGAAAGAAAATCGTTCATGGTGTCACCGTAGATAGCTGAATTCATTTAGCCCGAACAAGGTTTGAGCGAAGTCGACCAAGGCAAGGTGGCGGGGATTGCCGTGTTTAGCCTCCAGGTAGGAAACTTCCTGTGACTTCAAGAAGACGAGGGTGGCGGCTTTTTCCCTGACATCGGGTTCGCGCCCCAAGGCGGCTTGGTATCCCGTGCTCACCGCCTTATCCAAGTCATCGCCCGCTTCCTTGGTCAATCGTTGGGCGAACGCGTTAGCATACCCACGAACATTCGGGCTGTTCATGAAAATGAGGGCCTGCGGAGCGATCGTGGTGCTTAGCCGGCGCCCTTGGCTGACGAGCGGCTCGGGGGCATCGAAGAGTTGCATCGTGGGGATCAGCCTGCTGCGCTTGATGAAGAAATAAACGCTGCGGCGCTTGGTTCGCTCGTCCAAGGAGCCTTTACCGTACATGGTCTTGTCGAGTTGGCCACTCACCGAGAGTAAGCTGTCACGAATCACCTCGCCCTCCAGTCGCCTGGGAGTGAATCTCCACAGCAATTGGTTGTCGAGATCCTTGGCTGCCTTAGCTTCATTATAGCTAGAACTTTGCCTCCAAGCGGCACTGGTAAGGATTAGCTTGTGCATCGGCTTGAGTCGCCAACCATTCTTGATCAAACGGGAAGCCAGCCAGTCGAGCAAATCGGGGTGTGTCGGTGGTTCTGATTGGTAGCCGAAATCGTTGGGAGTGGCCACTAGGCCTTGGCCAAAGTGGTGCAACCATAGCCGGTTCACTATGACACGTGCCGCGAGGTACCCGGCTCCGTTTTCGACGTCGGTCAACCAGTTGGACAATGCCTTTCGCTGATGCGATGTGCGGGCGCCCTCGGGTCTCTTTGTCTGCCAATGGCTGGAGTCCTTGCCGTTGCGCATGAGAAGGGGGAGGAAGGTCTGGGTAACCTCTTCGCCTTTCTTGTTCGGGTCACCGCGGTCGAGGAAATAGATCTTCTTGTAGAAATGCGGGTATCCGCGTCCGTCCGCATGGTGCTTCATCGGCTTGAACCCTTCGCTGGAGACCATCATCTTCACTTTTTTCGGTTGGGGTTTTTTTCCCTCGTGAGCGGAGATCTTGGCGCTCAATTCCTTCCACTTGGGATCGATGCCGCGATAGGAGTCGCGAAGAGCGGATCGTTGTTTTTCATCCAGCGCTTGCACGCCACCTGGTTGGCTGACCGCCTTCAACAGGGCGGCCATCACCTGACTTTGGCTTTCCGCCTTGAGAGGTGGGGCTAATTGTGAAGACACCGAGAAACGGGGTCGTCCAATGACATGGCTGATATTCACGAAGTAATCCAGCTCGAAGGTAAATTCGGAGCCGCCTTCGTTTTCCACAGGTTCGGCGAACTCGAATACGCAGACGTGATCCTTGCCGATTTGCCCGTCGACTGCCCAGCCCGTCGTTCGTTTGTCGCCATCGATGGACGAGGCGATGGAAAGGCTGGTTGTGTTCTGCTGGTGATCGGCCCGCGGATTGACCAATTTAACGGCTTCACCCTTGCCCTTTTCACCGGTTTTCTTGGCGAACACACGAATGTCGCTGAGGGCAATGTTTCCGTTACTGGCTCGACCCGGACCGTTGCGCTTCATCGATTTGTGGGTAAGGGCCTCTATGCGCAGGGCGGTCACCTTGGGCAGCGCCACACTGGCCGTGACCACCCAGCGGTCGTCTTTGGGGTTTTTTCCGGAAAGGAGGAAGGAACCGTCCTCTTGGGCAGTGAAGGTGGCGCCGTCGAGGGATTTGGGCTGAGCTCCGTCAAGGGTCGCCCAAACCGAGGCATCGGCTTTTTTGCCGGCGGGATCGTTTAGCCATTTTTTGAAGCGCTTGGATAATTCCTCGCGCTCGAACTTGTCCCGTGCCGCGAGAAGAGGCTTCCTTTCTTTTTCCCACTTGGCGAGGGAAACGTTATATTCCTTGGTGTCCACAGGAGCATCGATTTCACTCCTTATGGTGAGTCCGAAGGTCGACGTCATGCGGTAATAGTCCTTGGTCGCGATGGGGTCGAATTTGTGGTCATGGCAACGGGC
>CALBIN010000563.1 GCA_937893275.1 uncultured Opitutia bacterium
GAGGTAC
The DNA here is from genome assembly GCA_937893275.1 of uncultured Opitutia bacterium. GTDB lineage: Bacteria > Verrucomicrobiota > Verrucomicrobiia > Opitutales > Seribacteraceae. The sequence goes on from CALBIN010000563.1 coordinate 8, forward strand.
CACGATGGCCCTCGCTGAACAGCTCATCAAGGACGGTCAAGTCGACGACGGCCTCCGCTTCATGGAGCTCGAGATCGAGCTGAGTCCAGGTAAGGTCTGGTTGCTTCGGAAGACCGCCGAAGCCTGCCTCGGCAATGGACGGCCCGACAAGGCGCTGGCTTTGGCAAAGAAGGGGCTCGAACTGAAGCCCAAGGACGAAAAACTGAAAATATTGAAGTCGGAAGTTGAGCAGGACTTGAGTTTGAAAAGTGGCAACCAACAATAGGCCCAGTGTGCGTTTTCACAGCGTGACAATTTAATCGCAAACATGGATTTCAGTCCACGGAAATGACGACTGCTAGGAAATTCTGATCAATCCCATAAACTACTGATAATCAATTGAAACTTTGGTGGAGGTATCTGGAATGAATCCGCAGGGGTAGGGGAGGCAACCCCTGCAAACAAGCAGGATTCGGCCTGTCCACCGAAAAAAAGCGTTAATCAAGATACTGGCCATCTTCAGAGACGTGCATCGACGCATGGGTGCTTTTGTCTCTCACCGTTGCGGTTCGGTGTGAAGGGTGGGATTGCCGCCTGCCATCAGGTTGGCCATGCTGCGTCCCATGGCATCGCCCATCAGGAGAAAGCACTTGGCGCTCCCGTGGTAATGGAAGCCCCCATTGCTTTTACCTCTGGCGGAAGCTACGGCCTCCAAGTATTCGGGCGAATCATCTTCCTTTTGTCTGACCTGCTTGAGCAAATTGAACTCAAGAGGGAAGTACGGCGCGGTATTGACCACGTCCACCTTTTCCGCGAGGTCCGGCATTTTTGCGGCCTGCAACATCCCCTTGTTCGCATTCTCCATGAAGGCGGCATGCTTGAAGGAGGCCATTCCGAGGGTTCCGCAAACCACGGGTAACTCAGGTGTCTGAACCTTCTTGCGGAAATCCCTGATCAACTGCGCCAGAAGCTCGCCATAGGCGGGGTTGTCCTTGTCGCTGTAGCCTTGAAACCAGATCATGCCGGCGACCTCATAGCCCACCTCCGGGTCGTACTCGGGATGATACTTGCCAGGATCGGCCAATACCCTGTCGACCTGCGGCATGGCCATACCCATGGCATACCCCGGATTCCCGGTCTTTTGTCGGGTTGGCCGGGGTTTGAATTCGCGTCCGTCCTGCTTTGCCTTCTCGGCTTCCATTGCATTCCAGGCTTCCCGCCCGGCTTTCTCGGTAGCAGTTTCCACTCCGTCCAGAGATGGTGCTCGCCAGTCACTGGCAATGGAGGTGTTACCCCAAGAACATTTTACAAGCAGGATCGGCGCATCCACTAACCGCTCCATGGTAATGCCAATCCCGTATTCCGGTCCAATTTTGGTCACGCCGGCGCCATAGCCAACGGTGAGAGGACCGTGGGTCGTAATCCGGTTGCCTTTCCCTTCGGAACCGGCGACGTGACCGTGGCCATAGATCCAGGTACGTTTTGCGATGGGAAGATTGACATGCTTTCGGGCAAGCTCGGCAAACATGGCGCGATTCTTCTCCGGCTCAGGGAAGGCCGTGCCACGGGGCACCTCTACTACGAGCTTCTTGGCTTCGACCGCCGCCTCGATTGCATCGTCGAGGGTATCGAAGTCTTTGGCCGTGGTTCCTTTCAGGTAGATTGCACGGACCCGCTTGATCTCGGTGGCGATTTCCTGATCGCGAAGCATCATCTCATCGTAGGCGGCATCCACGGGCAGTTGGTTCTCTTTCCCGTCCAAGATCTCGGCGATGCGCTTGTAGATGCCTTCCTCCTCTGCTTTCCTGTCGAGGAAAGGGTACATGTTGGCCCGCCC
>CALBIN010000564.1 GCA_937893275.1 uncultured Opitutia bacterium
AGCGGAGCAGGAGCAGAAGCAAACGAAGCTCTCATAAAGTTAGCTCGCCTATACGGGTGTAGCAAAGCAGGGGGAGAAGAAGGAAAAATCGTCAAAATCGTAACGGCTGAAGGGGATTTTCACGGAAGAACATACGGAGCAATGTCAGCCACTTCAGGCTCAAAGATTCGTAGTGGATTTGCTCCGCTCGCTCCGGGTTTCGTTTTTGCGAAATTCAACGAACTCGAAAGTTTCGAGGCATTACTGGACGAAGATACCGCCGCCGTGCTGATCGAACCGATCCAAGGGGAGGGAGGGATTCGCGAAACGAGCGACGATGTCCTTCGCGGAATTCGCCAACTCTGCGACGAACGCGGGATTTTGCTCATGCTTGACGAGGTACAGTCTGGCATGGGGCGAACCGGGCGTTTTTTTTCCTACGAGAGTGCTGGCATAAAGCCTGATGCAATCGCCTTAGCCAAAGGGCTAGGTGGTGGGTTTCCCATCGGGGCGATATGGGTAGATGAGTCCCACGCCGACCTATTCAAACCGGGCTCTCACGGCACGACTTTCGGAGGCTCTCCCCTAGCCTGCGCAGCAGCACATGCGGTCATTGACGTAATCGAGGAAGAAAAACTGATTGAAAAAGTAGCCTTGCGAGGCGCGTCGTTCAAGACCGAGTTGGAAGCCCTTGCCGCCAAGCATCCGGGTCTGGTAAAAGAAGTTCGCGGTCGTGGCTACCTTCTGGCCATGTCCATGAAAGTGCCTTGCGGAGAAATCGTATCTGCTCTACGTAAGGGAGGACTCATAGCAGTCCCGGCAGGTGGCGATTCCGTACGTATGCTGCCCCCCCTCAACGCGACTGAAGGAGAAATCACCGAGGCCCTTGAAATTTTTGACAAAACCCTATCCACATTTCCAACTGTCCCAAAACCATGAAACATTTCCTCAAGGAAAATGATTTCTCCAATGATGAAATCCTAGAAATTTTTGACCGAGCGGCTCATCTAAAACAGAATCGCAAGCAAGGATTGGCAAACGACCTGGCTGGCCAAACATGGGGTCTACTTTTCTATAAGAACAGCACCCGAACTCGAGTGTCGTTCGAGGTGGGAATAAATGAGCTTGGCGGTAAATCACTTGTCCTCGACCAAAAAACCACTCAGATCGGGCGCGGTGAAAGCATTCACGACACGGCCCAAGTACTTTCCCGATACCTGCATGGTTTAGTTATTCGCACGTTTGGACACGAAATCATCGAGGAATTCGCCGACCACGCCAATATACCCGTGGTTAATGCACTGACGGATCTTCTGCATCCTTGCCAGATCTACGCCGACTGTTTTTCCATTGCAGAAAAGTTGGGTGATAGCCGAGACCCGTTTGCATCCCTTGCAGGAAAGAAACTGGCCTTTTTAGGAGACACCTCCTGCAACATGGCCAATTCTTGGATTATGGCGGGCAAACTATTCGACATGAAAGTTTCTCTTGCCGGCCCCCAGGATTTCGCTCCGAAACCAGATTTTCACGAGCTCCTAAACAACGAAGGAATGGACTGCGAGTTCCAATTCACTTCCGACCCCAACGAGGCAGTGACGGATGCGGATATTGTCTACACTGACGTCTGGGTCAGCATGGGATCCGAAGAAGAGGAAGAATCTCGCATTGAAAGTATGAAAGCTTTCGCCGTGACGTCCGAACTTCTCTCTCAGGCAAAACCAGAAGCACTGTTCATGCATTGCATGCCGACTCACCCCGGACTGGAAGTGAGCCAAGAAGTTCTCGACTCTTCACAGACAATTATCTTCGACCAAGCCGAGAATCGCCTACATGTCCAGAAAGCTATTCTCGCCAAACTGGCAAGCGACTCCACCACTTAAACCAGTACACCAAAAATTTACCGAACTCTCGAATACCATGAAAATAGTTCTCGCCTACTCAGGAGGTCTAGACACCTCCGTTCTCGTCCACTGGTTCGCAAAGGAACGGAATGCCGAGGTCATTACTTACTGCGCCGACGTGGGACAGGAAGAGGAACTCGATGGCTTGGAGGAGAAAGCTCTGGCTACGGGTGGCTCCGCACACCGAACAGTCGACTTGGTCGACGAGTTCGCTTCCGACTTCATCTTTCCCATGGTCCGTGCAGAAGCCGTGTATGAAAGTCAGTATTTGCTTGGCACATCAATCGCTCGCCCGCTCATCGCCAAGGCCCAAATCGATATCGCTCGAGAATTTGGAGCAGACACCGTGGCCCACGGAGCTACGGGCAAGGGGAACGATCAGTGTCGCTTCGAACTCGCCTTCGCTGCTCTCGCGCCGGAGATCAAGATCATCGCTCCTTGGCGTGAAGCCGAGTTTCGGGAACAATTCCCCGGTCGCACTGAAATGATCGAGTACTGCTCCCAAAACGGCATCGATGTAGAAGCCAGTGCATCCAAGCCATATTCCATGGATCGTAACCTGTGGCATATTTCATACGAAGCCGGCATACTCGAAGATCCTTGGTTCGACCCAACCACGCCTGACAACAAAGGCATGTTCAAGCTTAGCGTAGACCCTGCAGATGCCCCGGACGAACCCGAATACCTAGAGCTCGAATTCGAAAAAGGTGACTGCGTAGCCGTCAACGGCGAACCACTCAAACCTGCAGATCTCGTTCGCAAACTTAACTCTCTTGGAGGAAAGCATGGCATTGGGAGGATAGACCTTGTCGAAAACCGTTTCGTGGGAATGAAAAGCCGTGGTATCTATGAAACTCCGGGTGGTTCCATACTGCTCCATGCCCATCGGCAACTAGAAACCCTTACCATGGATAGGGAACTCATGAGCCTGCGCGACTCCCTCGTCCCACGGTATGGACAAATGGTATACAATGGCTTCTGGTACGCCCCCGAACGCGAAGCCCTCCAAGCTCTTGTGGACAAAAGCCAAGAAACAGTTTCAGGTACCATACGGTTAAAGCTCTTCAAGGGAAACTTGACGACTGTCGGCCGAAAGTCTTCCTTCTCGCTGTATGACGAAGGCATTGCTTCCATGGAAAAGGCAGACAGCGACTACCGCCCGGAAGATGCAGGTGGCTTCATCCGATTAAACGCCATTCGCCTGCGTGAACGTAACCGCAAGCAAGGTTATCGCGGATCTTGATAAGTCCGAAATTGCTTCCCCCTTGGATGCAGCATCGCCCTTTTAGCAAAGTGGCGCTTCCAAATTCGGTTAAGTCCTGCTAACATGATGTTAATCCGATGCGCCTCCTGCTAATAGATAACTTTGATTCATTCACCTACAACCTCGTACAATACTTTGGCGAACTTGGTGCGGAACAGGAAGTATTTCGCAACAACAACATCACTCCCGAACAAGCTATTGAACGAGAACCGGACGCGGTGGTCATCTCACCGGGTCCTTGCGATCCCGACCAAGCCGGCCATAGTCTAGCCATCATAGAGGCCTTTGCTGGGAAAAAGCCAATCTTCGGCGTTTGCCTTGGGCATCAATGCCTCGGCCAGTATTTCGGCGGAAAAGTCATTCGGGCCGAGCGCCTAATGCACGGTAAAACCTCTCCGGTTCTCCACGACGAAAAAGAAATCTTTGCGAACCTACCCAACCCATTCGAGGCCACGCGCTACCATTCTTTGATCATCGAACCCGATTCGATGCCCAGTTGTCTCGAAGTTACGGCCAAAACGGAAGAAGGTGAAATCATGGGCATCCGCCACAAGGAGCTACCGGTATGGGGAGTACAATTCCATCCCGAATCACTCGCCACCGAAGAAGGTATATTAATCTTGAAAAACTTCCTGGAACTCTGTTAGAGAATTTACCCCGTGGTTGTGGTGGTAAAACAAGTCAAATAATGCGGTGTCCAAAGTGTTCGTCTGAGGACTTAAAAGTCCTTGATACTCGAGCGGGAAAAGCGGCGTCAATTCGTCGCCGACGAGAATGTTTGTCATGCGAGCATCGTTTTTCAACCATAGAGGAAGTGCTGCGGGAAGACTTGGCAGTGATTAAACGGGACGGCCGCAGGGAAAATTTTGACCGTCACAAAATGGCCAAGGGACTACAACGAGCCATATCAAAACGCTCTATAGATGCGGAACAAATCAATGCCCTTTTATCGGAAACCCTTCGACGTATAGAAAACGAATACGACAACGAAGTGCCGAGCCGGGCTATCGCAGATGCCATAATAAGTCGTCTGCGAAACGTAGACGAAATCGCATGGTTGCGCTTTGCTAGTTTCTACGAAGATTTCAGAGAACTTTCACGATTCGCGCGGGAAATCGTAAATTTGAAAGGTGGAGGGAGTGACTAAAAAGGGAAGTTCGAACAAACAAAAAACCGACGACTACACACGCTTGACCAATCTCAATTCCCTTGTCTCATTTCTTGGAGGGAACATTAGTTGCGTTGAGTCGGAACAGTTGAACGTAGCGCTTGCATTTCTTCGGTCAAACAATCTCGAACCCGAAATGCCCCCCCGATCTTTCGAACACTGCGTATCACAAGTTGTTCGGTTTCATCACCCCAGTAAAATCCACTTTAATTTCGCTCATTGGGACGCTCGCCGTGGGGAAGTTGATCCACTTTGGTTACGCGTTACAGTAATTGAAAAATTATCGCAACTCGGCGACAACCCGAGTGTTCTTCTAATTGTCTCTGGGCTAAGAAACGCCTTGCTTCATGCAGGTCGCCGATGGACTCGTCGCCGAGAAAAGACTTATCGAGAAGCCATCCGCATGATCGAACTTCTGGCTGCTCGCCAAGCGAATCCCGAACAAAAACTGTCAGTTCTATTCATTTAGACGGAACCGATAGTCCCGCCAATGGCGCTCAGAACGAGGTATTGGGATAACTACCGAGACATTTAACGAAAGGGCAAACCTTCTCTAGCTCGGCGATAGCCGCTGATGCCGGTTCATCATCTCGATGGCCAAGGAAATCGACAAAGAAATAGTAGTCCCAAGGCTTGAGTCGACTTGGTCGAGACTCAATCTTGCAAAGGTTAATGCCACGATCACCAAAAGGTCTAAGACCTTCCTGTAGGGCACTCACCTTATCCGTCAGTGAAAGGACCAAACTGGTTTTGTATTCAACGTTTTCGCGGTGAGCCAAAGACTTTCGGCCAACGACGAGGAAACGGGTCAAATTATCTTTATGGTCCTGAATCCCTTCCGCAATGCAGGGAACGTCATAGAGCCGACCCGCCAAAGCACCCGCAATGGCGGCAATCCCTGAAGCACCCTTGACTGTTCGTACCGCCTCTGCAGTGCTGGTCGCGTTTTCTAGGCGGGCAGTGGGCAAATTACGACGAAGCCACTCCCCGCATTGAGCGAGCGCCTGATCCTTGGAGGATACTTTCTCAATTTCATCAAGCGGTGAAGTGGAGAGTAAACAATGCTCGATCTTAAGGTAGACTTGAGCGATGATCGTCAACTCGGTGTCCACTAAGAGATCGAGGGAACGGTTCACCGCCCCCTCGGTGGAATTCTCTACTGGAACCACTCCATAGTCGCACTCGGAACGCTCCACCTCGCGAAAGACGTCCGGGATATCCGAAAGGGGCTTATAGGAAAGAGCCGAGCCGAAATTCTTGATCGCTGCTTGATGAGTAAAAGTAGCTTCGGGTCCAAGATAGCCGATCTGCAAATCTTTCTGCAAGGCAATCGAAGCGGAGATCACTTCCCGATAAATCGTCCGCAAGGTGGTGGTCTCAAGCAGACCCTCGTTTAGCTTCTCCAGTTTTTGGAAAACCTCTTCCTCTCGAGCAGGATCGTAGGGATCCAAACCTTGTTCGTTCTTGATGCGACCAATTTCCGCAGAAGCGCCCACACGGTCGTTGAGCAACCGGGTAACGTCACGGTCGATATCATCAATTTTAGATCGAAGCTGTTCCAGTTCTGAGGATTTCACTGAAAAACATGGTTGCGAGAGGAGCAAATGTGGATTGTTTAGAGGCCCTCCGTAAGGCAAACAATAATTGGCCTAACTAGATTTTACGCAACCATGAAAACTTCCTGCAACAGACTAC
>CALBIN010000565.1 GCA_937893275.1 uncultured Opitutia bacterium
AACGAAGGTGCGGACATAAAGACGGGTATTGGGCTTGAGTGTGACCAGTACGCCGTTGGAGAAGAGGAAGACGGCCTTGCCGTTTTTGCCGGTGGTGAGGATAAAGTTTTCGTCCACGCTCTTGCCGACGGAGGACTCGTCGAGAGTGAGTTCCAAATCCTCATCGAGAGAGAGGGCTTTCACTTCGCCCTCTACGGAAGCCAGAATGATCGTGGCGGACACCTTGGCCGTTGCGGTATGCGACAAACCAATGGCCAACAGGCAAAGAAATTGGAGAGCCAGACTAAACCTGAAAAACGAAAATTTGCTACGCATACGCGCGAAAGAAAAGGTTTCGGTATGAGATTTTGGCAACACGGGCTTCAGTAAAGGGAGAAAAACTACAACAAATAAAGCCCGAGTTTGCCTTACGCGCAAGCGGTTTATTTGAGAATCTCGATTCGACTAGGCCAAATCGAAGGATCCGGAAAATCCGATTTAAAGAATTTCCTTGTACTGTTCGGGGGATAAAAGCCCGCCGGATTCGGAGGAATCGGCCGGACGTATGCGTACCATCCATCCATCGCCATAGGGGTCATCGTTGACCTTCTCGGGCGAGTCCACGAGGATGTCGTTCACCTCGGTGATTTCACCCGAAAGGGGGAAATAAAGGTCGGATGCCGCCTTCACGGACTCGACGACACCGAAAGTCGCACCCTCCTCGAAAGATTCACCGATGGCGGGAAGCTCAACGAAAGTGACGTCGCCCAAGCTGTCCTGGGCATGATCGGTAATGCCGACCAGACAGGTTCCGTCGGATTCGTGGCGAATCCATTCGTGATCCTTGGTATACTTCAGATTTTCAGGAATGTTGCTCATGTCGAGAGCGGATAAAGCGATTCAATGGGCAACGTTCAAGGCAAAACCGTATTTATTCGCCGCCGGCAACGGTTCCGTCGGGCACGACGGCGTTCTTAAGCACCACGAGTACGCCATCCCTGACAAAAAGCCCTTTGGACTCGTCGACCCAACCGTCCTCGCAACCTTCAGGAGAAAGACGAACACCTTTGCCGATGCGGGCATTCTTATCTATGATGGCGTTGGTCACGGTTGAGTTTTCCCCTACCCCAAGGGCAGGAAGGCCGAGACGATCCCGCTTCTCCACGCGGACGAAATCCCTTTCGTAATGATCAGCCCCCATCATTACGACGTTCTCGAGTTTGCACCCGTCGGCAACGATGGATCGCACGCCCAATACGCAACGGGTAAGGTTCGCCCTGCCCACCATAGCGCCACTGGCGACTATGGCGCGATCGATGTAGGATTCGGTGAGCTTGGCAGTGGGCAAGATATCGGGATAGTTGTAGATGGGGCTTTCCTCGTCGTAGAAATCGAATGCGGGAACCGGGTCCGTAAGCTGTAAGTTGGCATCGAAGAATGCGCGCACAGTACCGATGTCCTCCCAATAATCGTCAAAGATATGGCAACGTAGGTCGCGACGTCCCACGAGACCGGGTATGATTTCCTTTCCGAAATCAGCCGAATCGGTAGCCAGGGCTGCGGTCAACTCCTTCGCCCCGAAAACGTAAATACCCATTGATGCAAGGCATCGATCCTCGGTCCCGTCCACACCGGCAAGTTCGGGCGGAACCAAGCGGCGGATAACTTCGGGATTGGTCGGTTTTTCAACAAATTCTGTGATTACGGCGTTATCGCCTACACGAATCAGCCCCAATCCCGGAGCTTCGGAGATAGAAACCGGATTGGCTGCAACCGTAACGTCGGCCCCTCTTTCACGATGCTCTTCGACCATCTTGGCCAAGTCCATCCGAAATAGTTGATCGCCCGACAAGATAATGAAAATATCATCTTCTTCAGCATGAAAATGCATCAAGTTTCGACGCACTGCATCCGCCGTACCTTGGTACCAAGTGTCGCTGATCTCGGTTTGCTCGGCCGAAAGAATTTCTACAAAACCACCGGCAAAACGATCAAACCTGTAGGCGTGCTGGACATGACGATGCAAGGATGCCGTATTGAACTGGCTTAGTAAATAGATGCGATTGAAGCCTGAATTGATGCAGTTGCTGATAGGTACGTCCACCAAGCGATATTTGCCGGCTAGAGGGACCGCAGGCTTGCATCGCAACTGGGTCAATGGGTGTAATCGCGTGCCCCGACCACCTCCCATGATTACGCAATGTACTGTCCCGGACATTTATTCTATTGAATTAGGCTTGCTCGAAAATGGATTTGAGAATGTTCTGCAAGGGCTCATGTCTGACGGACAAACTCACCTTGGCAACTTAAAAGCGAAAGGGACATCGTCCCGATGATTTTCACATCGTATTTCTACGTTGCCAAGAGATTTCCAAGCGTTACGACCGTCGACTGAGCAAACAACAGACAATGAAAATTTCTCCTGAATTAGAAGAGTTCGAACGTTTGTCCGAAGAGGCAGACGTAGTTCTTGTTCGGGCCGAGTTCACGGCCGATGCGGAAACCCCTCTCTCCGCGTACGCAAAACTGTCTACCCGTAAGCCCGCATTTCTGCTGGAATCAGTGGTAGGCGGCGATCAGGTAAGCCGTTATTCGTTCGTGGGTTGCAATCCGAGAAAAGTTATCGCCTGCCACGAGGACGAAACCGTCGTCACCGAACGCAACGGCGAACGCAACAGCTTCCCGACGCCTGCTGACCCTCTCGATATTGTGGAACAAGAAATGGCCGGGATTCGCTACGCCGCCATCGACGATTTGCCTCGTTTTGCCGGAGGCGCGGTTGGATACATCGGTTATGAGTATGCCTCTCGAATTGAGCCTACGGTGCCTCTTGCCGAGAAGGACGAGTTGGGCCTGCCGACCCTGTACTTCCTAATCGCTGATCTAGTCTTGATTTTTGATCACGCTAGGCAAACGCTTTCAATCTGCGCCAATGCATACGTCGGGGACAATCCGGCAGCCGACTATGCCGAAGCTGCGGCGCGTATTGCCGACACGGTGAAACAGCTCTCCGTTCCTTCACCGTTGCTACCGGCCGAACTCGATTCGGTGGAGGGAGCGAACCCGCCCGAAGGAAACTTCAGCAAAGAAGAATTCGAAGCCCTAGTCGATAAGACCAAGGAATACATCCGATCGGGCGATGCCATTCAAGTTGTTCTTTCCCAAAGGTTTGCGATTCCATTCGCCCATTCGGCAATCGATTTATATCGGGCGATTCGGGCCATAAATCCTTCGCCATACATGTTTCTTCTCGAAAGCGAAGATTTCTCTGTCGTGGGAGCCTCGCCCGAGGTGCACGTCAGGCTAACCGGCGATGAAGTTCTTATTCGCCCCATCGCGGGAACTCGCCCTCGAGGGGCGAACGAAGAAGAGGATCAAGCTCTGGAAAAAGAACTTCTGGCCGATGAAAAAGAGCGAGCCGAACACCTCATGCTCGTCGATCTTGCGAGAAACGACATTGGCAGAGTCTGCCGTCATGGGACTGTTCAAGCCGCGGAATACATGATCATCGAGCGATACTCGCACGTCATGCACATCGTATCCCAAGTTCTAGGAAAGCTCGATCCGGAGAAAAACGCCTTCGATCTGATGCGAGCCACCTTTCCCGCCGGCACTGTTAGTGGCGCGCCCAAGGTTAGAGCCATGCAGATTATTTCCGAATCGGAAAACCTTCGTCGACATGTGTACGCAGGCGCTCTAGGTCATTTCGGATATGACGGAAATCATGACTCTTGTATCGCCATTCGGACGGCCATGCTTGTAGACGGAGTGTTGCAGCTTCAAGCCGGAGCCGGCATCGTGGCCGATTCAGTACCTGAAATGGAATACCAAGAAACGATCAACAAAGCCAAGGGCATGCTAAAGGCGATAGCTCTCGCCGAATGTCAAGCCGGAGAATGATATGCCTGTAGAGGAAGAAGAAGCCCTTAAGATCTACCTCGAGCAAATCGCCAAGGTGCCCCTCCTCACGATAAAAGAGGAAGGAGAGTTGGCCGAACTCATTCGTGGCGGAGACGAAAAAGCCCGACAACAAATGATTACCGCCAACCTTCGCCTCGTTGTGAAGATTGCACAGGATTACTCCAACCTTGGTCTCAGTCTCCTCGACCTCATTTCAGAAGGTAACATCGGTCTTATGAAAGCAGTCGAGCGTTTCGACCCGAACAAGGGGGGAAAGCTGAGCACCTACGCCGCATGGTGGATAAAACAAGGAATAAAGCGAGCTCTCGCCAATCAAAGCAAAACCATCCGCCTACCCGTGCACATGGTCGATCGCGTCTCACAGATGAGGAGAGCGGAAGGACTTCTTACCGAGCAACTGGGTCGTGCGGCCACTGAAGAAGAAATTGCCGAGGAGATAAAAATTCCCGTAGCCAAAGTCACACACCTCAGGGCGGTCGCCTCCAAACCCACCTCATTGGAAACCCCGGTGGGAGACTCCGAAGGTTCGACCTTTGGAGACCTTGTACGCGACGAAAAAGCTGTAGACCCCTACGACCGGCTTCAGAGCAAGACCCTTGTAAGCGACGTCAACATCGTGCTGGATCGTCTGGAACCTCGCGAAGCCGACATCATAAGACTCCGATTCGGGTTGGGCGGTCGTGATCCGCTGACTCTGGAGGAGGTCGGGGTGTGCATTGGTGTCACTCGCGAACGGGTCCGCCAACTTCAGGAACTTGCTATTCGCAAACTCCGCAAGGAGATGACGTCTATGGAACGCCCACGAACCGCCGAGGAAATAAAAGAGGCGAAGATAATGGAAGAGCACATGCGAATGCTGGGAGAAATCATTGCCGCGAAGGCAAAGAAAAAAACCTAACCGACAAAGCCCTTGAACGGAACAGGAGCAAGGTAGCACTCGTTAGGAATACCACTAGCAAACTAATAGGGAATCAGTAGCCTCTTTAAATAAAAGACTGAAACTCGCCGAAAAATGGGAAGTATTATTCTTCGCTAGTGGCTTTGTCGAGTAGATCGCCCAGAGATGTCGTCAAATCTTCTCCGCTCTCTTCGTAGGCAGCCACTTCCTTGGCCAGATCGTCCTCGTTGTATGCAGCGGCCTTGATGCTCAAGCCAATCCGGCGCTCATCGCGGTCAATCTTTATAACACGTGCAGTAACTTCCTGCCCCTCTTGGAGTACGTCCTTTATCTTTTCTATGCGTTCCTCACTGATCTGGCTCACGTGAACCAACCCGTCGATGTCGTGATCGAGTTTCACAAACGCTCCATAACCGGCAATTCGAGCGACCTCGCCCTTCACCATCTCGCCCAATTTGTAAAGACGATCGATATCTTCCCAAGGATCAACGCCGAGTTGCTTCATACCAAGAGAGATGCGGTGGTTCTCGATGTCCACTTCCAAGACGATTGCATCCACTTCGTCGCCCTTGTTGACCATTTCGCTGGGATGGTTCACCTTGCGAGTCCAACTCATGTCGGACACGTGTACCATTCCATCGATGCCTTCCTCCAGTTCGATGAAGGCGCCATAGGAGGTAAGATTGCGAACCTTGCCGCGAACTCGAGCGCCCGAAGGATAATTGTGAGGAGCCATGTCCCAAGGATTGGCGTCCAATTGCCGTAGACCCAAAGAAATTTTCTGATCATCTTGCTGGATGGCGAGAACCACTGCGTCCACTTCGTCGCCCACACTCAAAACATCAGCGGGTTTCGTTATGCGCTTGGTCCAAGACATCTCGGTTACGTGTACTAAACCTTCCACGCCCGCTTCCAGTTCGATGAAAGCGCCATAGGGAACCAGGTTCACTACCTTGCCCCGCACCTTTGACTGAAGAGGAAATTTTCTTTCGATACCATCCCAAGGATTAGGTGTAAGTTGCTTGAGTCCAAGAGAAACCCGATCCCGATCGTAGTCCACGTCGATGATCGATACAGTGATCTCTTCGCCCGTCTTTACCATTTCGCTTGGGTGCGAAACGCGTCCCCAGCTCATATCGGTGATGTGGAGAAGACCATCGAGTCCATCCAAGTCGATGAACGCGCCGTAATCGGTAATGTTCTTGACCATACCGCGTCGGGTATCGCCCGGTTTGATGCTAGAGAGAATCTCTCGCTTTTTGTCATGGCGGCGTTCCTCAATAAGCTCACGGCGGGAAACTACGATGTTCTTGCGCTCGCGATTAATCTTAATAACCTTGAAATCAAAAGTTTGCCCCACGAACTGATCTAAATTCTTGGGGGCCTGCACATCGACTTGGGATGACGGCAGGAAGGCGTCCACGCCGACGTTGACGACCAGTCCACCTTTAACC
>CALBIN010000566.1 GCA_937893275.1 uncultured Opitutia bacterium
CCTGCTCGATCAGAGAACTGGGAACCGGAAAGATCGGATCCTTCATCAACATGGTACCAATAAGACCTTGCAGGTCGTATGGCGGTTGTAAATGACCCGCATGAAGCCGAACGTTGTTCTTGGGATTGTATAGAGGAGCAAAGAAAGGCAACCCTTGGATGTGATCCATGTGGGTATGGGTGAAGAAAATGTCGGTATCGAGAATGTTCCCTTCCTCCAACATGATCTTCTTGCCAAGGGCTCTAATACCGGTACCCGCATCAATGATAATGCGGCGAGAACCACAAGTGATCTCAAAGCAGGTGGTATTGCCGCCGTATTTAACGGTATCTGGACCAGGACAAGCAATGCTTCCCCTGGTTCCCCAGAACTTGAGCCGAAAGGTAGTGTTATCGGGCATAAATATTAAGGGTTTTCAAAAATGTTGTGTTTTTTTTGCTTGTTGGCAACCCCGAATACGACTCCCTTGCGATGAGACACATAAGCAACTGCGTACTCAATTTCAAGGTAATACCGGGGGCTTCAACAACGGAATTTGCCGATTTGAAAGCCGAAGTGATTCGTGTTCGTGTATCGGCACCCCCAGAAAAAGGTAAGGCAAACAAGGAGTTGATTCGCTTTATAGCAAAGAGCTTGGGCATTCCAAAGGCGAACATCGTGTTACTTTCAGGAGAGACTTCTCGAAAAAAACGGATGCTAGTGAATGGAATGGGCAAGGATGAGGTGCTGCGAGATTTGCACAGAAAAGAGTGAGGTTTTATTCAGCTCGGTCTCGCCATTGACCGTCTGGTTCTTGATAAGAGCGAGTCACGCGACCGTCTCCCCAATCATATTGCCCGTCGTATGCCAAACCGTTCCTAAATTCACCGATATAGGAGGTTCCATCACCGAAATCGATACTTCCTTTACCATGACGGAGACCGTCCTGCCAATCACCGGAGTACACCACTCCGGTGGAGACTGTTTGCTGCCCCACCCCTGAAGGATTTCCTTGGAGAAAACTGCCGATGTAACGCCTGCCTTCGGGATCCTCCAGAATCCCTTCTCCAGAATAAAGACCTGCCTTGAAAGCACCGACGTAAGTTGTTCCATCGCCCTTAACTAAGGATGCACTTCCTTCGTATATCCCATTTAGAAATGAACCTACAAAGTGATCCCCATTAGGAGAATGAAGCGAACCGGCTAGATAACGCCCTTCCGAATCAAAGATACCAGTGAAGATTCCCCCGTTTCCTTGACTCATTTTGCCCCGTTCAAGTGAATCCCCACGCCAAGTCCCAGAGAGAAGAGTACCATCGACACCTCTAAATTCGCCATGAACCATATTGTTGGCTGACCATTGACCTACAAAGACAGAACCATCAGTTAGATAAAGTGAACCGTAACCATTCCGCTTACCATTTTGCCAAACTCCGACGTAACGAGTGAGCTTTGGATCTGATTTATATCTATAAGTTCCCTGACCATGGGGAAGACCTTCGCGAAATCTCCCGATGTAAACGTCATCGTTTAAGTAGCGCCTTTCTCCATACCCTTCAGGTTTTCCGGCTACGAGTTCGCCATCGTAAACGGAACCATCGTCAAAAACATGACGACCTTTCTTACCCTTTACGGGAGAATGTTCATTCAGAGAATTCTCCCGATCCCCCGATGTATTTTCAGCACCACAACCACAGAAGCAGAAAATCAGGGCTCCACTAAAAAAGTAAATGCCTAACTGCGTAAAATGTTGGGCAAAGAGACTCATGAGCGGACTAAAAAGTAATGCTATTGGAAACTTGAAAAATACTGGTAACTATAGAGACGGCGACAAGAGCTACGAGACCAAACGCAAAACCCAAAGCACCTGCTGTGACTATCGTTGTCATACGCTTAATTCTCCGTGAAAGTTCCGTCCGAAAGGAATTCGCAATTTCCTCCAAACTGTGAGCTAAATTCCCCGTACGTTCGCCAACGTCCATGACGTCCAATTGCATGGCTGGCATGAAGTCGAACTTTCGCAAGGCATCAGGCAAAGACTTGCCTTCATTGACAAGTACTCGAGCCGAACGAAACTTAACTCTAAAAGAAAGGTTCTTAATGGTACGCTCGGACAGACGAAGGTTTTCCGTCAGTCCAATGCCACTGGTTACGAGCGTTCCCAAAAGACTGTTAAGCTGGAACAATTCCGAATAATAAATGATTCGACCGATCAGAGGGATTCGCAACATAGCTCGCGAGACGGCAATCCCACCAGCCTCCGTCTTATTCCATTGCCTAATAGCAAAAAAAGCAATTAACAGACCGAAGACCACGAAGGGTCCAAAAGTCATGATCAAGTTCGAACCCGTGATGAGGGCCTGAGCCATAAAATTCAATTCCCCACCCAGAGAGTCGAGCATATCTTGGATTTGAGGAAGAAGATAAAAGAGAAAGAAAAGAACTACGGCAAAAGCAAGGAAACCGATGAAGGAAGGATAAGCCATGCTCCCCAAAACCTTACTTCTAATTTCTCTTTTCTCCTCAATGTAACCAATGATCCTGCGGAGTATGGGTGCAACGTTTCCAGTGGCCTCACCAGCCTCGATGACGTAGGAAGTGGACTCGCCGAAATAATCGGGCATCAACCTCATGGCTCTAGCAAGTGATCTTCCTTCGGACAATTCTTTCCAAAGAGTTCCCGCAATTTCCTTTTGCTGGGGATCGGACAGACGCTGGTGCAGTAACTTCACGGAATCCGCAACGGGCATACCGCTCCCATGAAGTTCGAGTAAGCGCTTCATAAACTCAAGCCCCAGTTTCTCCCTAGATCCACCTAAGGAAAAGCTCTTTTGGCGAGCACCATTTTCGCTCGAATCACCTTTGGGAAGGACATTTCTTCTCTTTCGAGGTTTAGCCTTTGCTTTCGCTCCACCGGCAATATTCCCCTTCGTTTTGACGTCAACGGGGGTCAACCCCTTTCCACGCAAGTGCGAGCGAACTGATCGACGATCGTCAGCCTCCAATTCACCGGGGATGCTCCGACCGCGGGAGTCAATGGCTACATAGCTAAACGTTGGCATGGCAAACTCTAGATATGGCAAGAAAACAACGAAGGGAGTAAATTTCCTTCATCATGATTATAATCAAAGGGTTTGAGGGACTGATGGACTCTCTTGGTGAAGACCATTGCCGTTGACTTCAGCAAAACCATCAGAGTAGCGGACCACTTCCTCGAAAGTGGTTAGGCCTCTCTTTATCTGTTCCCAACCACTTAATTGAAGACTGCGCATACCTTCTTCGATGGCGACGCGACGAATATCGGGCGCTGCAGCGTTTTTAATTACGAGACTGTGAATGGCATCGCTCATAGCCATAATCTCAAAAATACCTACACGTCCCCTGTAGCCGAGGTTTTGACACTGTTGACAACCGACCGACCTCAAAACATTGTCACCGTACGCCAATTCTTCGTCAGACACTCCCAACAGTGTTAGATTTGCTCGAAACTGACCTTCTTCCAAATCTGCCCTTGAAGAACAGACGTGGCACAACCTCCTGACCAAGCGCTGAGCAATCACCATCTCGATCGATGATGCGATCAAAAACGGTTCGATCTCCATATCGATTAAGCGGGTAATCGCTCCGGGGGCGTCATTAGTATGAAGGGTGCTAAGGACAAGGTGACCTGTAAGAGACGCACGAATGGCGATGTCGGCAGTTTCGGAGTCACGAATTTCACCAACCATGATGACATCGGGATCTTGACGTAGAATTTCTCGAAGTACGCTTGCAAAAGTGAAACCAATTTCGGCATTCACTTGGGTTTGGTTGACCCCTGCAACCTCGTACTCGATCGGATCTTCCACAGTCATGATGCGAGTTTCAGGCTTGTGAATCTTGCGAATAAACGCAGTCAATGAAGTGGATTTACCAGAACCTGTAGGCCCCGTGACGAGGACAATCCCATGTGGTTTTTCCAAGATCGCAGTGATCATCCTGTCGTCTTTGGGAAGCAGACCCAACTCGGGCATGGAAAGAGGCTGGGATTTCTCATTCAACAGACGAAGACTTACACTTTCTCCGTAAAGAGTGGGCAAGGTCGAGACTCGGATATCAAGATCGCTCTGCCCCTGAGTGAAGGTAATGCGTCCTCCTTGCGGTCTACGTTTCTCCGAAATATTGATCCCGCTCATGATCTTTATGCGGGAAATAATTGCATCTTGGAAGCTGCGAAGATTGTCGGGGACTCGTATCGGAACGAGTTGGCCGTCAATCCTGTAGCGTATCTGAAGAGTTTCCTTATGAGGCTCGAAATGAATGTCGGTGGCACGATCAACAATTGCTCGCTGGATAACCTCGTTGACGAAACGAATGATGGCCGCGTTTTGATCCTCGAGGTCATCGGCGCCCTCGTCTTCCTCATCAAGGTCGAGATCCGACTCCTCTAGACTATCGGCCCCTATCCCAAAATTCTCGGTAATTGCCCGGACCACGTTCTCGGGCGATCCAAGAGACCACACCGGTTTCTTCCCGGAAACCGCGAAGACCCAACGACTCATCCTGTTTGTCGGGGGCCATACTGTAACGATGGAGATCTTACCGTCTTCCGATCCCTCCATGGGCAAACAACAGTATTCGTGAATAATCCTCAAAGGTAAAAGACGCGTGGCGTTCTCCGGAATCTTGAAATCATCCAACACCGGAATACCCACACGATCTCCAACGTCTTCGAGCGTATCCTCGATCGACTTGGAGTGATTGGAGGCGAGAAGGCGCGCTCGATCCTCAAGAGGAGCCTTGAGAATATTTACTTTGTCAACATCGCTCAACCCAGGCCACCAGTCCAGCTCGGAAGGCGAAGGACCACGAGGTGCCGGCAAAGCTGTTCTCTCGGATTTCTCACGCATGCTTGAGTTATCCTTTTTTTTGAGATTAATCATTTAAATCAAGGCTTCCTCGGCACAACAAGGCGCGGTCGACCAGCGGAAGAGGCGGGAGGTCTACTCGGAGAGCTACTAGGAGCTCGTGGCGGAATAGTAACTGTGCGACGCACGCCACCGGGTCGGGAAAAAGAAACGCGGTTGGAAGTAGGTCGTGGAGTTGTCGGTTTCTTGGTAATCGACTTGGGTTTACCTTGACCGGGAACTGGTAGAGTTTTGTTAGCGGATTTGCGAAGAGAAAGAGAAATCCCTCCCTTGAGCTTCAACACGTCGTTCGCTTCATCGAAGCTTTCCACCTCGATATTAGCTTCAGTCAAAGCATCTCCGGGCGTGACCCAATAACCTTTGTTCTTAACCTTGTCGTGGATGCTGAAGTGCCAAACATCTCTATAGCGAAAAATTCCGCGCAACTCCAAATTGGGATTTACGGGTTTGGGCTTAGGAGAAACCGGCATCGGTTTCACCACAGGAGCAGGAGGACGGGCCGTCTTGGCTCCCGGCGGAAGAAAGGGATTACTTTGGGCAAAGAGCGAAGAGACGCACGCGAAGAAGAGGAGCACGGAAGTCCTTAAAGTAGAATTCCAGATTTTACTCATTGAACAATAAATAAAGCTCATGGATTACCAAAATTAATTAATGGGGCAGGCGAAGGCTCGTCGCGCTGACTAAACTCAGTTCGTTTTTTCGGAGAATTTTTTGTTTCTGGTGGATTCAAAACACTGCCTGAAGGAGATGTAAATCGTGGTTTGTAATGGGGAGACAAGCGCTCGTCAATTTGCTGGATGTAATCCTCGGTCTTATTTTCGCCCGGCTTAACGATGGTGGGACGCAGAAAAATCAGCAACTCGGTAGGAGTATACTTAACCGTAGTGGGCTGAAAAAACTTTTTACCGAAGTAAGGTATGGAGCTCAACAACTTGTAACTCGATTCAGTCGAATCGACCTGTACTTCCTGCAATCCTCCAAGAACCAAGATTTCACCGTCCTGAATAGTTACAAAAGACTTTGCCTCACGAATTTTCTTCGAAGGCAAAGACTGCCCTTGAAAAGTATTCGTTACGGTTTCATCGAATTTTTCAGCGGTGACTTCAATCTCCATAAAAATTGAACCCGGAGATATTATTGTGCCATTTTTGTCCCACTTCGGGAGTCCTATTTTGGGTTTTTTTATTTGGAGCTCAGTCTTGGCGGTAATGCTGTCACGCTGACCCGTGGGACTCTCTCCAGTAGTGCTTGTTGAATTATACCCATATGTAGGAACAATAATGTTTCTTTCATCCTGAATCAAGATGTGCACCTCCGGGGCATTGTGAGAAACCATCAAAGACGGAGTCGAAAAGATCCGAACATCATTGCGCTCGGCGGAAAGAGCAAATAGCTGATCCCAACGAATTCCGGACAACTTCCAGTCATGCATTTGGAAAGGGATGGACGAACCTAATCCAGGCACTCCAAGAACACCTTGAAATGTTTCAGAAACAACATTCCCCGAGACTTGAAGGGGATCACTTCCAGCTGGTTGCTCGATCGTCACCGTTCCATTGTTAGGAGTACCGAATAGCCCGTCCCCAGCTTCGCCCCTATCGTACTTCGACCATTCTAAATTCTTGAATAGAGCATCGATTCCACGCTGATTTTGTTCCGTGAGGTCGACCATTACGAAAATAGTGTCGATGCGCGCCAAAGGAAGAGGATGGTCGAGAGACTCGATCATGCGACCGATTTCCTCAATGTCGGCTTTAGTTCCATAAACCAGTATGGCATTGCTACGCTCGTCCGCAGAAATTGTAATAAAGTCGCTGAATTCATGAGAACCATCAGATCCGGCTTCGGCACTGGAAGCAGTCGAAGCGGCAGTTTTTGCAGCAGCTCCGGGTGTAGGTGGTTTGGGCACTCCGGAATTAGCAGCTTGCGGACGAGCCGCGGCGGACTTTCGCCCTTGCACTTGTTGCTTGATTCTTTGTTGATTTTTTATGACTTCATCTAAAATGGCCTGTATTTCCTTCGCCTCCGCATGTTGAAGTTTGTATAGCGTCGAACTGGTTTTCATTTTAACGGGAGCGTCCAATGTCTCCAAGATGAATTGGATTGTTTCTAAGTTCTGCGAACGAGTAACGACCAAGAGCTTACCCGTTCTATCGTCAGAATCGACTTGAGTGGTACCACCAAGAAAAGGCTTCAAACTACCTTCAATCATGGCCTTGAGTTTAGTCTCAAGTTCACGAGCTCCGGCATGCTGGGTTTCCCAAACAAAAAACTCGGTTCCGAGATCTTCCTTCCGAATCGGACGATCGATGGTTTCAAGCAATTTTTCCATTCGCTGGAGGTTGAGAAGCGAATCGGTAATTAAAATACTGTTGGCTTTTTCGAAAACAAGAAGGGTTGACACATTGGGCGTAGCAAAAGAGTTCAATTGCTCCCGAACCTCTACCGCGGGAGCATACAAGAGGTGGAACATCTTAATATAGATTCGTTGACTTGGCGCCAATTGGGTGGTGGAACCTTCAAGCCAGATCGGAACCTGAGCGTTGACGCCCAATGCAGGAACCGCTTTCCAGAAAAGATTATCGATCTTGGTCATCGCAATGCCATTCATCGTTAAAAGACTCTCAATCGCCATGAGAGCTTCCCTCTTAGTAAGAACATTAAAGCTATCAAAGTTCAGCTGTACTTGAGGCAGATTTTGAGGCCGTAAAATGTAACGTCCTGTCCACAACTGGAGCATTTCCAATGCGTCCTTAGCCGGAAGATCTCTTAGCTTGATCCGATCAAGAGGTTCGTCCAAACCCTCGATGCCTAAAAGTTCCGCAGGATCCGAAAACAGCGCTGCCCCTCCAATAAAACCCGTTTCATCAGAAATCGGTTCTGTAGTCGGATCCTTCGGGGTCGGGACGCCGGCATTAGGTGGAGCGGGAGTGTTCGGGTTCGCGGGAGGTGGGACGAGAGAGACCGGTGGTGGAAGGGAGGGAACCGCAGGCACTCCGGGCGGAACAACTGAAGGAGGTGCGGGAATGCCTTCCGGAAAAGAAGGAATTACCGAAGGCGGGGGAGGAATGTTTCCGGGAGGAGGCAACACCTGTCCCTCGGACAAAATCGAATTACCGAACACACCCAAAAAGATCAAAGCTAAGGGTACGCTCCTGTGTGAAAACTTAGAATTATGATAGTTTTTCATGAAAATTCAGGATTATACAATAAAGAAGGTTTCAACCATCCGCAAACTCGACCGAGCTCACATGAAAGACAGCATCATAGGTAATCATTTCGTACGGTTTGCTTTTAGGCGGGTAATTCGGTTCCACCTCCACCTCGCTTAAAAACATATACGGACTTTCCTTGCGTATCAACGCGGCAAATTCATTTACGTTTTCGTAAGAGGCTTTCTTGAAAGAGATACGAACGGTGTGTTGCTTGTAGCGCTCCCTTTCTTCTGTTTCCAGTTCGCGATACTCGCGATTCCGAAAAACCTTATCGGCCAAAGACGATGCTCTGTTACTGAGTTGCTGGCGATCATAGCTAATATTTTGCTGTTCTTTCTTATGTCGTATCAATGCGGCATCGATGTCCGTCCTTAGATTCAAGATGCTAAGATGACCTTCGATACGAGTTCCCGCATTCGACCACATCCCGAAAGCATCCAAACCGACTCTTGCAAGGATAACAAAAGCCGAACAAATAGCCATCCACTGAAAGACCAGTAGAAAAACCTGCTCTCGCCCCTTCATGCCGGAAAACCACTTAGGCATAATCAATCAACCTCCTTCGTCCTCTTGAATGACCTCGCTGGAGGGAACATTTGCCTGCTCAATGACTTTTTCCTCATTTAACAAAAGTTGAATCTCGAAAGTCGTCTTCCCTGCCGAACTCACAATTTTTCGCTTTAGCTCTCCACTTTTAGTGGTCTGAACATTACCGACCCCATTTTCGACAAGACCCTTGATGAAACTGTTTACCGCCTCCACGCTCCTCCCCTGCCCCTCAAGAAAGATATCATTTCTACTGTCGAACTTTGCGTTGGTAAACCAAAGGTGGGGTTCGTCGCCCTGACCGCCACGATGAGCGGCAAGTCTTCCAAGGGACCCAAAAGGATCGATGCCTCCAAGCTTATTCTGGCGAAGTTTTTCCAAAAGTTTTTGGGATTCCAACACGAGAGGCACTTGCATCCCCTTTTCGGTAGCTTCCGAATCTCTAGCCAAAGCCTTGTTTTCAAAAATTCTTATGCCCACGAAAGCTACAACCAAAGCCGCCACTCCAACTCCCCATGCCAGAAAAGCAGTCCATCGGCGGCGAACCCATTCCCGCCGCGATTGTTCGGTTTGCTTAAACGCAAGGGAGCGAACATCGCAATCCCACAAAAGTTCCGCAGGCAGGTTGACTATCTCATCGGGAGAATTCTCTTCATCCGAGTCTTCAACGAAATGTTCAAAATCGAAAAAACCGTCACTCGTACGGGAAACCTCGCCAGTGAAAACAATCTGAGGAGAGATCTCAAATCTTTCGAGGGAAAACAAGGAGAGGAGTTTTCCTCGAGTTTCGTCGCAGCGATCTTCCTCTTCTTCCTCAGGAGATATCGGAAGTGAAAACAATTGAGTGGGAACAGGACAGTCAGGTTCGAATGATGCAGCCGTGAGTGTTTCCTCATGCCGAAGAAAGCAAATGGTTGGTTTCTCGAATTGCGTAACGAAAAGAGAGACGAATGAAGGAAAAACTCGTCGAAAAACTTCCAAGTCCTGCCAACCCATCTGGCGAAGTTTAAATGCTGAGGCACCAAACAGAATCATCTTTCCGTGCTCGATCGAACAGAAATACCCCCACGCCAATTGTTCAAGGGGGTAAGGAGAAAGACCTTCCTCCTCCAACGCTTGCCGAGCATAGGCCGGAAAATCCTCAGGATCTAGGTTACGAGGAACGTCAATCGACTCGCAGAAGAAATGTTCTCCGGGAATGCGAAGAACGATGTCTCTCAGTTCTTCGGTCGATGAGACCGGAACGTTCTCTTCGATTTCAGCCATAAATTTTAAATGTTTCCACAACGAATGGAATCGCAGGAGGAAGAAGAAATTTTAATTGGGTAGAATTGATTTCAGATTAAAGACCACGCGCGCGAATCAGTCGACCAAATTTTCATTTTCTCGCAAAGCGATGATCCGGAAAGGATACTGTAATTTGGAAAAGTTCGGATCAAGGGGGCCGCGACCGCGGTTTTTACTTTTGGACGTTCGTGTATTGGGCGTGCGAACCGAAGGAACGGAACGAGCGGGTCCAGGCGTAACAGCAGTTCCCCCAGGCGAGGATCGACCACTTTCCAAAAGCGCGTGCAACCTGAAATTAGAGGGACCTTTGCTCACGGTTACGTGGATTCGAAAGATCTTACACTCTGAGCCCAACTCGATCGACCTATTCCTTCGCAAGGAAGCAAGTTTCGAATCGTTTGGATTTCGAAAGAAAGGCTCCGAGGAAGAAGGGTCTTTACCGCTTAAAATATCGAGAATTTGCTCGTAGGCGCGATCATCATCACCGCAAAGAAAGCGGAGGAGATAGTCCGGGGCAGTGTTAATGTTCACAGGATAGCCGTGGTGAAAGGAAACCGTGGAGCGAAAGTGTCGAAAATTAGAGGTTTCGTTACCAAGTTCGTCGAAGAAGAGCCCACTTCCATCAGGATCATCAAGATCATAAGAGAACCCTTTGATATGTCGAAATTCCTCAAAGCTCGTCAACTTGTCGTTCGGTGGGAAGTATGGGGGGTCGAGATCCTCATAATAATCCTCTTCCTCACCGTCGTCGCGCTCATCGTCGTCCTTGTCCTGCCAATCCAGGAGACAGTCTACAAAAGGTTCACCATCCCTCTCGTTCAACAGACCGTCTTCCTCTTTAACCATAAGGGCAAAGAGAACGACTAAGTCCTTTTCCCTGAAGGACTCAAAGGGAATTTTGCCGGTTTCATCCTCAATCCTCACCTCCCACTTCACTCCTGCTTCAGGAGATTGAATCTCGGCATAACTCAAGGGATTGGCCCATCCTTGAGAAGGAGAAAACAATTGCCCCTCAACCATCTTCCATTCTTCAAGAACGCCCAATGCAACTTCCAATGCGGAATAAGCCTGCAGACGTAGATCGTCTCGGCGATGAAATTGGCTAACGTGTTCCATCTCCCGAACTGTCTCCTCAAGCAAACGCATGGCGAGCACCGACAGGAGAACAATGATCGCCAATACAAAGATAAGGACCGAACCTTTTCTATGCCTAGCTTTTGTCAAAACAGTCATCATCGTTTATCGGGACTTAGACCGTTTGGGGAAATCCGAGCTATGGGGATGGTGATTGTTCTCTCCAAATCTTGAGATTCCATCCTGAATACTAGCCTAATAAAATCAGGTAGGTTATGCTGATCGTTTTCATTATCCTCCTGGAGTTCGTCTTCCGAGTCCCATTGCTCTTCTTCTTTATCGTAATAACAGTACTCGATCTCTTGGCAAAACTTGCTGATCGGAGTCTTGAACAGGTCGTCCTCGCTCTCGAGTTCAGGTTTGCCGGACTCACCCTTCTCCATCTCCTGCAAATCCGAATACCAAAGAAGGCTTAACCCATCTCCATCTTCAAAGTAGATGTAGCAATGTACTCTGGGAGCCAAACCATGAGGCCAAACCAAGACAGGTGGAGCCTCACGAACAAAAAAGCTGATCAGAGGGTCTTCCACATCGGAAAAATCCAGCGGACGATCCAGAAAGATCGGACTTTTGGCATTTTCGGATCCCGGCGCCATTGTGGCTTTGTCCATTATTGAGACAAAAAAGCGAGCAACGCCATCTACGTGAGCGTCAAAGGCGTCTCGTGTAGCAGGCCTTTCGGCCCAGGCCCGGGAAAGAGTAATCAGAAGGGATGTTGCCGCAGTTAACAACAATCCGGAAATAGCCAATGCCAATAAAACCTCGACCAAGGTAAACCCTTTCCGGCCATGCGCAATGCGGATTCCCACGCAAGGTAGACGAATCCAGAATCTCTGACTCATCGTTGTCGATCCTCCTTCATTTCACGAATCTTGTCCCGCTTGTCGTTCAACAACTCCGCTCGGTCCGAGGCAAAATCGCCATGCTTGGACCATGTCGGACGGAGAAGGTGGATTGTCGACTCCCTCTCGCCGGCTTCTATACCAAATTCCTCGGAACCGTCATGCTCGATACGGAGACTTACCTTGTAAACATCGAGCACCGAAGACAGCTCGACTTCCGTCTCCCAGCGAATCTCCCCAAGAGTCAAGGTTTCGAGGTCGCCCCCTTCCGAAATCTTTTCGTAGTCGGGTTCAGAAAAAATTTGGCTTCGCGACCATAGTAAATCCTGCTCCATTTCCCGGGTATCCTTCATGTGGCGCGTGAAACGAGCCGCCACAAAAGCTCCATCCACCAAATAAACCGCCGCCATCCCAAACAAAGCAAGAGCAACCAAGACCTCAACAAGCAAATAGCCTTTTGAAAGACGGAAATCGTTGTAGGGGGTAGGTATCTTTGGCATCGGCCCTCTAGGTCTTCGAAAAACTGATTTCATGAGATACATGCCTAGCTCCAATAGATATTATTTGAGACTCGCACAATTTTACTCATTCATCCTCATCAACCACAACAAAGCCGGAAAAGGGGTCGAAACGCAAAACCTGCTCCTTGTTCGAGAACGCGATCTTAGCTTGAAAAGGAGGGCTAACTCCGGATTGGAAGGGAATCCTCGTTAAAACCAAGTGTTCGTCCTCCAATTTAGTGGACCCTCCCCCCTCTCCGGCCAAGGGGCCCTCAGCCAAAAAAGTAACCTCCGGCAGGTCCAGCTCATCCCAGCCATCATCCTCGTCCTCGCCAGACGGCATGTCTTCGTAGATAGCATGTTCGGCTAGAACCGCCCCCCCCGCATCGGTCACCAAGAAGGTGGCTCGTGTTCCATCATAACGCAGAAAAGCAGGGGCCTTTCGCTCACTCGCATGGTAAACTGCATCCAAAACAGCCCGCTTCAAAACCCGATCGGGAGGTTCCATCTTCGCGGCGTCGATCATGCCCACAGCTCCAACAGCAACCATGCCGGCTATTATCGCCAACAAGGCAAGAACAAGAAGGATTTCGACTATGGTGAAGCCCCGCCGCCGCATACCTTCTTTATCCACACTTAGATATTAGGGACCTGTGGGGGGATCCCAATTGCCTATTTCCGTGCCATCGGGAGCCGTTGTCCACAAATCGAAACTTCCTGGATTACGTTGACCGGGAGGAGGAGTGTACTGATATTTCTTCTTCCAAGGATCGAGAAGACCGCTGGCCTTCTCGACCACTGCTGTCTTTACTCCCGCGGGCGGAGTCAATAGAGCATCTAAAGTTGTGGGATATTCTCCCGCTTGCAGGTAATAAGTTGTCACGGCCGCCTTGCCCGGACCATTCACCCAGTTGCGGGCTGTGTTTATCTTGCCTGACTCGAAAGAACCAGTGAGATTATAGATAGTCAAACCTGCTACCAAACCGATCATCGCCAATACGATCAGCATCTCCACCAAGGTGAAGCCTGCGCGACGATTTGCATCTATGCTAAAACAGTATTCTGTAGAATTTTTTTTCATCGATGTATAAGGTTGTGAGAAGAAAAAAAGTAACTCCCGAAAGGGAATCGAAGAAGAATGAAAATTTACTTTGGAAGATATTAAAAGGCAAATGACCCTACAAGCGCAAGTGCCGAAAACCCTCAACGAATATCTACCAAAAGTCGGAAAACCCTTGCCTTAGGCAAGCTTAGTCGCAACTAGTATAACTATGGAACTAGGAGATTACTTGCCCGTGCTGATCCAAATCCTACTGGCTGTTGGAATTGGTGTTGGGATATTGGCGGTAAGCCATATTTTCGGCCAAAAGGCACGTCACGGCAAGATTAAGGATTCCCCCTATGAATGCGGGTTGGCGGCGGAGGCATCGGGCAAGACTAGTTACTCGGTCAAGTTTTACGTAACCGCCATGCTCTTCATCCTTTTCGACGTGGACGTCGTTTTCCTTATACCTTGGACCCTTACGCACCGGGAGTTGGCTGCCGCAGGCATACCGATACTCGGGCCCATGCTTTTCTTTACGGGAATTTTGGTGGCGGGGCTCGTTTACGAACTCAAGAGCGGTGCCCTGGAATGGGACAGTTGAGACTGGTCACGCTTAGCCCTACAGGGGCCGAAGGCCAAGAGGCTTAAGGGAATTTCATGCGCATCGACCGCTACATTGCCTCTTCGAGAATAATTGACCTCAAAAGCAAGGACTTGTC
>CALBIN010000567.1 GCA_937893275.1 uncultured Opitutia bacterium
AAAAAATTTAAAACCGATGTTATAATTTCAGCCGTGTTCCCCACTTCACTGCAGAGAACTGCTCAAACGGCACCATTTGCTCTTTCATTGAGGAACTGTGACGAAAGTCATCTCCGACTTGTAAACGGGAGCAAAATCAGAACAATCAAGGAAAAGTGAAAATCAAAAGAACAAGAGCCGACGAGCTTATCCTTGACCTCGGCCTATGCGAAAGCCGCACCCAAGCCAAAGCCCTGATACTAGGAGGGAAGGTCTGGATCGGGACCGAACGGGTGGACAAACCCGGACGCCTTCTCCCCGAAGACGCCGAAGTGAGAGTCGAAACGCCTCCTCCCTATGTGGGACGAGGTGGAGAAAAGCTACGGGGGTTCCTCGACGAGTTTCCTCTAACCATCAAGGGAGTCGACGTTCTGGACCTTGGGGCATCTACGGGAGGTTTCACCGATTGCCTACTGCAGGCGGGGGCAAAATCGGCTACCTGCCTCGACGTAGGACACGGACAGCTCCATTACAAGCTTCGTCAAGACAAACGTGTGACCAACATAGAGCGCACGAATTTGCGTAACATACAACCTGGCGATCTCCCTACGGACCAATACCCTATCATCGTAATGGACCTATCCTTCATCTCCCTTCGCAAAGTCATCGTCGCCGCATGGGCCTTTCTCAGCGAAGGTGGACACCTCATCGCCCTCGCCAAGCCGCAGTTCGAAGCAACCAAGGAGGAGGCAGACCGAGGAAAAGGAGTCATACGAGACGAGGAAGTTCGCGCGCGTACTTTAGAAGAAGTAAAAACCTTCGTTGCGAAAAACCTTCCCGACGCCCAACTTTTCGCCGAAACCGAATCCCCTCTCAGAGGAGCGGAAGGCAATGTCGAATACTTCTTGGGCTGGGAGAATAACCGGAAGTGATAGCCATCCGGCAACTACCCGTTTTCTGATTACTCTTCCGAGCCTTTAGCAATAAGGTCGCCGATAATGCGGTCGCGAGCTTCTTCGGCTCTTGCGGACTGCAGGTCTTCGAGACGGTCGTCGACGGATGCGTCGGAATGCTCCAGCTTCTTTACGTAAGCTCGCTTAAGGCGAGCGAAGGTGACGAGGTTTTCGGTTCTTTCGAGTTCCTTCCAACCTGCACCTATTTCGAGGTCTAAAGCCTTATCTACGACTTGTTGAGCCAAACTTCGCTCGGCATTAAGCTCGCCCCGCTCTTCCCTAAGATTTTCCAATAGGAGGTCGATTTCCTTTTTGCGAGCCGTGTCTACGGCGGTTGCATTTTCATCCCCCGTCTCCTTCTTCACAATGTCTTCTCGCTCGCCTTCCAGCTTGCGTTGCTTGGCGTCCGACCTGCGTGAACGACCATCGTAGGAAGCGCTAACGCTTTGTGAGTTCTTGGCCTTGAGGGAAACGATTCTAGCTTTTTTCGACAAGGCGGCGGCAGCCGAGGCGTCGTCGGACTCCAAAGCAGTCGTCAATTTTTCGGTAGCTTCGGAAAAAGCTTTTGCTCGGGCATCCTTACGGAACTCACGATAAAGGATACTAAAGGAAGCATTCTCATACTTGCCGGGACCAGCCGGCTCACGACCATCGAGAACAAAGACGACGTAACCGTCTCGGGCCTTTCGAACGGACGGAGTGAAGAAACGACGTTCATTGAGGGCGGCAACCTCCTCGAGAGGTTGCTTGCCCGAGCGATTTTCGGATGGTCTCTTCTCAAGCCCGAGGACATGGGATTGGAGAGCCATCTCTTTTTCAGAAAAGGGAATCAACCGGGATGAACTTCCTTTTTCATTGATAAGCTGAATAATCTCGGGTGATTGGCGAAACTGAGGATAAGTCTTGTATTTGCTTCTGAGACGGTTGCCTTTTTCATTCAATTCGTCAAGAAACTCGATTGCGGTTTCACGCGCAATTTCCATGGCCTCGCGTTCGGCATCCAAGCGATTCTCCTCCTTGACCCGTTGCAGAATCTCCGCCCGAACGTCCTCGAAGGTAACCTCGGGAGCTAAGAAGGTGGAATTGGCATCGAGCAGTGCGAGAGAAGAATTGCTTTCCGCGGACACGCTTGCCGTAGCGTTTGCGTCGGCAGTGACGCTGTTCAAGTTCGCATCGGCGACGACGGAAGCGTTTGATTCCGCAGTGGCGTTGGCTTCACCTTTCGGACCCGCCTTGCCATCGGGACCGGGCTGTCCTTTGGTAGCGTTGCCTTCTTGTAAGACAGGGGCAGGCGGCGGAGGAGGTGGTGGTTGAAATTCCGCCTTATTGGACTCGAAGTAGCGCCGAAGCCTATCCTCGGTTGGTTCTGAAGGGGGTGGCAGATAATCGTTCATTGCGAATGTGACGGCAGTGGCGATGGTGCGCACAGGTTCCTGAAACATGGGGTCATCTTTGCGTTCCTCATGAAAAGCCTGTAGGCGAAGGGACAAATCACCCGAAACCACAAGGGCGGAGGAGGGAGTCGTGATGCTCGGGATGGCGGAAGGCAGTTGATCCTCGTCCAAAGTGAAGGCCAAGCTGGCATTGCCATCAGCTTCGGAGGCAAAGCCTAGCTCCGCCTTTTTGATGGCTGCCAAGAGGTTGTCTCGAGTGGCGGTGAGGTTACCTGCAGCGCCGAGAAGAACTTCCGTCAAAGTCGAATTCGAATCGACGTGCTTTTCGCGAAACTCCACATCGAGAACCTTACCGCCCGAACGGAGGGTCAAGCGATCCTTGGGCTTGGGCTGCTCTTTAAGATTAAGGGTAGCAAAGGTCGGAACGGGCAGATCCAGATCCTCGGAAGAAAGGGTAAGTCCGTCGATGTCCCAAGACAGTTCTTCGCCGAACATATCCCAGCGGGCTTCATCACGAAGAGCAAAGCCTGCGGCGGAAAGGGTCTCCTCCGCCTTGGTTGCCCGGAAATAGGAATAGAGTATGCCTTCTACAGCGCTTTTTCTGACTCCGCGATTGCGACTGACGACTTCGAATGCACGGGAACGATTGGAATCGTCTACAAGACGGGGGTCGATCTTGGCCAAAAAACGGAAATAGGCATTGTTCACATCGGAGCCTTGGGCCTCGGGAGGGAGCAGCCCCCATTGATCGGCCAAATGGTCGAGGGCCACCTTCGCCTTGAAGGAACCTTCGGAGAAATCACGGTCGGCTGCGTTTTGTTCCGCGATCAGACGAGCTTTTTGGGCTCGTGGCAAATACGCCCAATTGTTCATAACGTAGTTTATGCGCTGAAACTCCGAGGATAGAGACTGCTGAAGCTGTTGCCGAAATTCCTCGGGGAGTTCGCCGAGACGGTTCTGCATTTCCATGTACCTGCTCATGAGTGCGCGTTGATTTTGTTGCGGGACATCCGGATAAAACCGGCTTTCCGCCTCATCCATGACCTTGGATGAAGGAACGATAATCGCTCCAAAGTCGGCCGCGACTCGATGAGACACCTCCAAGGTGCCGTAAACATCGGGGTCGTTCAGGTCACGATCGTAGTAGACTTGACGATTCCGAGACTCGTCGGGCAAAAGATCAAAAATCGAAGAGCCTTGAGAAAGGTACAGCACGAAAGAAAAGACGATGATGAGAAGAAGCAAGGAGAACAAGACCTTGCCCAACTTCCCACTAATCAGGTTTTGCAAAGCGGTAATCATATCGGAGATGAGGAAAAAAAGGGCTTCATCATGCCTAAAGCGGGACGCAAGTCAACCACGGCTAACGTTACGTACGCATCTACGATCGACCCATCTAACGAGGCTTGAGAACCGGCGGATCCTCGAAAACGGTATGGTACATCCAGTTTTTTCTTTTGAGTTGTCGAGTGCCTGGTTCAAACCCCTTCACCTTATTAATGGGAATCCAATTTTGGTTGTCGTGCGAGGCTTCATGCCGTTCGTCGAATCGGCCACCGTCAAAGCCCTCTCTCAGTTCCTTGGTGGAAAAAGGACCGGAAGGCTTGGCTTCATTCGGTAATCGAACGTAGTACTTCTGGAAAAACGGCAAATACATAGTGAGCTTCTCAATCGCCAAGTTGTCTCCCTTCCAAAAAAGAAAATATTTTTGGCGTTCACCCGTACTTTCATGTAAAAAGCTGGCGGCAACACGTTTGTCTATCATCTGCCACTCCCCCGAGACTCCTTTCGGCATAGCCTGACTGGTGAAACGGGCTTCGCCGTCGGATTCGAAAGTAAAAGTGATGGGAAAAGAGCGTTTTCGCGATTTCCCTTTGTTGCGGATAAGAACGAACATCGAGCCATTGTCGTCAACCAAGCCCCATCTATCCTCCAGCACAAAACGAGATCCTTTTTTATAGAGGTAATACTCTTGGACTTCTTTGCCGTCGGGAAAAGCAATTACCCGTTTCCCATCTCCCATACTCCAAGTACCTGTCCGAAGCTTTTCCTTGTTGGTTTTTGGATGCCTGAACAGCAACTCGGCGGGCATTTCCTTACCAATTTGCCTCAAAGCGAGTTGCAAAAAGTAATCTTGTCCTTCGATACGAAGGGACGGGGCTTGAAAAACTTCGCTTTCCCAGTCGGAAATTTCTCCCACATACCTGCCATGGGGCTCCTTGCCGCAGGAAGCGAAAGCCAATGGAATCAGAACGCAAAGAAAAACAGCAATTGCTCTGCGCCCGCTATCATAAAAAAAAGTCATTCCTCACCAACACTGGCCTAGGCTTATGCTTGTGTCGAATCAGATTTCTTAGACCTACCCAAAAGAGGTATTCGCTCAAAACGGTAAAGTAAACTGGCCGCGAGAAAGCCAAGTCCAAAAAACAAAGTCCAGTGCGATTCTCCGCGTTTCTCCGGATCGAAACGCAATTCAGCTTTTTGGAAACCGTT
Source organism: uncultured Opitutia bacterium (assembly GCA_937893275.1). Taxonomy (GTDB): domain Bacteria; phylum Verrucomicrobiota; class Verrucomicrobiia; order Opitutales; family Seribacteraceae. The sequence continues at coordinate 4,820 of CALBIN010000567.1, forward strand.
GGCAGGATTTCCCAGCCGACTCTCAAGCACAAAGCGGATGTCCCCATTCTTGTCGGCGACAGGGATGTAAGTTTCACCCTTATTACCTATTCGTTTAACAAACATCAGTGCATCCGAGTCTCGATCGTAACTAAGAAAATCCGTCCAAATGAAGTAATCCTCAGCACTGGTCGAATCCGTGCCCATGCTCTGCCAACGTTTTTTTCCGTTATCGTTTGGACCTACCAATTTGAATTTTCGAAAACGCAGCTGAAAATGTCCGTCTTTCAAGGTCCATTCACCGGGAACATCTTGGCCACCTTTCTTGAAGGGATCGTAAATTTTAGGCGTCACTCCCCATGCTTTCCCACTCCACAAGCCTACTCCCAGTTGAAAGCTATCTAGAGGCGTTGGATGCGAAGCGTGCTTGTACTCCACCCATAGCTTTGGATAGAGCAAAGCGTAAATGCTAGAAACAAGATAACAGGCAAGGAAGACTCCCGCCAAAAGGCCGGTGATACCTCGTTTGGCTTTGAGGCTTCGAGCTTTCTCGACCGCTTCCCACTCGAGCTCTCGTTGCAGACGGAGTTCCTCGGCATCGATAAGGCTTTGTTCGTCCGGTTCTTCATCCGAGCTCAAACCAAACCGAGTGACATCCCCGATTCCAGGCAGGGACACAATCGCTCGACCGGCATCAGGAAAACGATCCTCCGGTTTCTTCGCAGTGGCTTTTGCCATCCATTCGGCCCACGCAAGAGGTAGGTTTTCATCCGATTCCGGGGAACGAATCTCTTCGGGCGAACATCCAGTCAACATTCGTCGAGCCATGAGACCAGTGGAGAAAAGGTCGCCCTGCTCTTCCCCCACTCCACCAGCAAGTTCCTCGGGCGATCGATGAAGAAAAGTTGCCCGAGACGCAATCATGGTCTCGGGTAGTTCCTCAGATGGATTCGCATCCTCGGCGGCCTTCCATCGAGCACGAAACCATTCTTCGCCGGTTAAGCGGGAAAGGCTGAACTCAGTCACGCGGGCATCGATGCTTCCCGCGTCCGTCATTCCCAGCAACACATTGCTCGGTTTCAGGTTGCCATGCATGAGACCAACGGCATGGGCACTTCTCAGCGCAAGGAGAATGGATGTCAAAATGGCTAGAACTTCCTCCTCCAGCAAAGGTTCGGCTCGCACGTCCATGTACTCCGACAAGGAAGACGCTCGGCGAAACTCGGGAGGCCCATCAGTTTCCTCCGCAGTTTCAGTCGCCGCGGCAAGTTCGAGTCCAGGTTCCCAAGCGTAACGCAACCAGTGCTTCCATTTGGTGACACCATAACTATCAAGGGCGGAAATCCCATCTTGATCGAGCTGCTCGACAACTTGACATTCGCGTAAAAAGTGATCCGAAAACCCGGGATCTTCCAACAACTCGCGAGGCAAGACCTTCACTAAAAAGTGATCCCCCTTCCCTTTCCCAGCTTCCCCAACCACTTCATAGGCATCCCCGAACAAATTCTCGCCCAAATGCCGAAGAATGCGAGCAGGTCCGATACGTGTGCCGGGGGAGAGCATAAAACGTAAGATTATGTCACGATGTTGAGGGTCAATCCCACTTCAGTTTATTCCGTAATACCCGGAAATGAGAATGGTTCTCCTCCTCAAGGAGAGGAAAGGTTTCTTCCGGCACGACCACCTCGAGAGGCAAAGGGTAGACTCCGGCGTAAGCGTCTTGCCCATCAGCGGCCACTGTCGGCGGATCCTGCTCGCCAATAGATTCCACAAAAAGCCGAGTCTCTCGAGGGAAGACAACGCTGCGGCTGGTCAAAGTATGAGCGGAAATAGGAGTCATTACCACCACGTGGGCAGCAGGATGAACGAGGGGACCACCTGCAGCCAAATTGTAGGCAGTCGATCCGGTGGGCGTGGAAAAGATGACCCCGTCGCAGGCGTACTCGGCCACGGGCTCATCCTCAACCCGGACAGCTAGTCGAGCAAGCCGAGAATCGGACCCACTTTTCACGACAATGTCATTAAGGGCCAATCGCGAATCCCCCGAGCCAAACTTGCACCTCAGCAGAGATCGACGACGAACTTGATAAGCTCCGCGAAAGATTGGAGGTAACTGATGCCGTAAATCTTCCGGAGAAAAAGTGGCGAGAAATCCCAACTGTCCATGCTTTACTCCGGCAACGGGTACGTTCAAACGCACGGCTTCATTAAGCATTCCAAGAAGCGTTCCATCCCCGCCCACGACGAAACAGGCATCCACGCCTTCGAGAAAACCTTCGGATGAGGGAAACTCAGCAGTTGAGCGAACCTCAACACCTTCCGCCTGCGCAATCGCCTCCAAGACGGAGGCAGCTTCGACCGCACCAACCTTGGTGGAGTTGGTAACGATGGCTATTCGGGACAAGGGTTCCATCGGCTCGAAAAGGTTAAGAGATAGAGAATGAGGTGAATTTCAATCTTGGATGGAGAAACGGTCGGGGTCAAGTTTAGGGCGCCAAAGGAAAGTCGTTTATGGAGAAAGACTCACCTGCACTCGCTACTAACCTTACATCAGGATGAAACTGGTTTCGAAACCATTTTCGCTGCTTCGCCGCCAGCTGCAACGTGGAACGAACTATGGTCTCCAGTAATTGGTCTTTGGGCAAATTGCCGGCCAGCATAGCCAAAACCTCTCGGTAACCAACAGCTCTGCAGGCGGTCGGGTTTTCCTCCAACCCATGTTCAAGCAAGTGTTCGGTTTCCTCCACCAATCCCGCGTTAAGAATCGCGGCAGCGCGCAGTCGAATCCGTTTCTCTAAATCGGAAGACTCCCTCTCCAAAAGGCAAGAACGCCTTACATAGCGATCGAAGGGGTTTGGGACTTCCAGGAAACGTTGTTGAAGCACGGTCACTGACTCACCACTTGCGAGACAACGCTCCAGAGCACGAGCAACTCGGCGAGGATTCATCAAGTCAAGATTACCTAGATCGCCGGGGCTGTGTTCTCGTAATTGGTGAAGCAACCCATTGAGCCCTTCCTCACGTTCCAAAAGTTCGACCTTTTCGCGTATCGCATCCGGAATCACCAATCCATCCGACACCGGCTCAAAAAAGCCTTTCAGGTAAAACCCGCTCCCTCCCACAATCAGCACGGGACGACCGCGTTCGTGAATCTCCTTCACTTTCGATTTGGCATAATCCACATAGCGAGCAATATCAAAGGAATCGGACGGTTCGCACAAATCGATCCCGTGATGCGGCACTCGATCCCGTTCTAATTTCGTAGGTTTGGCAGTCCCTAGATTCATTCCGCGATAGAACAAAAGAGCGTCGCAGGATAAAACTTCCGCACCTTCACGCTCAGCCCAATCTAAAGAGAAAGCTGTCTTACCCACCGCAGTGACCCCCGCGACAAAGTAAATTCGAGGGGCTTCCTCCATAAGATTAACGCCTAAGGCGAAATGAGTTCACCGAAATCTTACGCCGACAAGGGCTGCAACCCCTGAGCCAACTCACGGGCCTTGTCGCCAATCTCGGTGGGAATTTGGTCGATAGATTCAATATTCTTGGGAATGCAGTTCACTAAAGCACTGCCTACAACTACCCCGTCCGCTACCTCACCGACTTCCCTAACCTGCTTGGAATTGGAAATACCAAAACCGACCACCACCGGCAAATCGGCATGGCGACGAATAGTAGCCACCCTCTCGGCAAGATCCCCAGCCAAGTCTTCACGTTCTCCCGTTACCCCTTCTCGTGATACGTAATATAAGAAACCGGAAGCGGATGCCGCAATAAGTGGAATGCGCTCCTCGGGAGTGGTGGGAGCCACGATAAAAATGTTTTTCATCCCTCGTTCACGGGAAGCGGCAACAAGGTCATCCGCCTCCTCGGGGGGCAAATCGAGAGTCAGCAAACCATCGACACCGGCCTCGATACTTTTCTGAACATAAGTTTCCACACCTTGAGAGAACACAAGGTTGTAATAGGTATAAAACACGATGGGAGCCTCCGAAAACTCTCGAATCGCCCTCACTAGTCTCAACACGTCTTCCTGCAAACAGCCCGCATCCAAGGCTCGCTGCGCTGCAAGCTGGTTGGTTTGGCCGTCTGCCAAAGGATCGGAGAAGGGTACCCCCAACTCCAGCAGATCCACCCCGTTTGCGAGAAGAGATTTACAAATGCTCAAAGAATTCTCAAAATCGGGATCGCAGGCGCAAACATAGCCAATGAAGACCGACAGTCCTTCTTTTTTCTTTTGTGCGAATAGTTTCGCGATACGATCACTGTTTTCCATATTATTTAAAAACATGGAAATTTTCCTAGCCAAAGCGAACAAGGCAACGGTAAAGCGACTTTTCACCTATAATACATCTGAAGAGTGATTTGGCTGTATCGTATTTTGTTTCCCCTCGCGGCGCTGATTTCCGCCCCGTATTACCTCTGGCGCATGCTCAAGCGGGGTGGGTACGGCAAGAACGCCGGAATGCGTTTAGGCCTTTGGCCCAAACTCCCACCCAAAAAGGTTGGGACAAGACGTATATGGATTCAGGCCGTAAGCGTCGGGGAGGTAGTTTCAATCTCACCTTTACTTGAAGGATTGGCTACTGAGGAGAACATCGAAGTTGTACTATCCTGCACGACAAGCACGGGACTTCACGTGGCCCAAAGGGAGCATCGAGAAAAAATCATCGCTCTCGGTCCATTCCCGATCGACTGGTTGCCATTCTCCTCCCGAGGATGGGAAAGAATTCAACCCGATCTCGTAGCCATGGTGGATAGCGAACTATGGCCCGAACATATGGAACAAGCCCGAAAAAGAAACGTTCCCATCGTAATTCTTAACGCTCGCCTGTCCGACCGCACGTTTTTACGTTTAGGAAAATCAGGTTTCCTGCGTTCTCTTGTTTTGCCCAAACACATTCAAGTATTTGCTGCATCCGAGCGCCAAGCAGAACGCTGGAAGACAGTCGGTATTGCTACTGAAAAAATAAAGGTCACGGGTAACCTAAAACTGGACGCCGAAACAAAACTTCCGCAAACTAAGGAAATAACCGAATCACTGAAGAAAGAGTTCGGTTTTCCCGAAACAGACCTCGTTCTCGCAGGAATTTCGACTTGGCCGGGTGAAGAACAAGCACTCGTGGAAGCTTTTTTAGCCGCACGAGCTGAAAACCTACCTGTTCGACTACTTATAATTCCTCGGCATGCCGAACGAAAACAGGAAATTGCAGTTGGCTTCGCACGGCGACAGAACCTTGCCATCCATTTCCGCTCCAATGGGAATCAAGCACCCTCGAACAACGCCGTTTACATAGGAGACACAACGGGAGAACTTGGCTCGCTCATTCGCGTTGCCGATGTCGCATTCGTTGGCAAAACCTTGCCTCCCAATGCAGGTGGCCAAAACCCCATTGAACCTGCAGCGAGAGCGATACCGCTCCTATTCGGTCCCAATTATCAAAATTTTCAAGAAGTGTGCGAAGGCCTTCTTGCATTTGGTGCAGCTATAGAAGTGGGAAATCAGGAACAACTTGAAGAACAGGTGATTCAGCTGCTTCGAGATGCGAAAGCCCGGCGAAAAATAGGGCAAGCGGCAAGCCAATGGAAACAAACGCACTCGGGAGCCACCGGCAGAACCCTGAAGGGATTGATTGAGACCTTAAATTAAAATTCAATCGGACGAACCTTTTGTCGATTGACGCAGAGGCATCGAGCCCTTATTGAGACCGAGTATCAACAACTCTGAAACTTCATGAACATCACCTATAAAAGCCTTGCCCCTATTTTTTCATCCGCATGCCTAGCTGCAGGCATCTTTCTGTTCGCCTCCTGTGGCGGTAATAATGCCGACGATGATGCCAACGGCACCTCCTCCGACAACGGATTGAGCCTCAAGCAACTCGTCATCGCGCTCAAGGCGAATAAAAATCCAGAGAGGATGCTGGCGGAAAAGGAATCCTTGGAGAAATACCTGTCAGAGAAATTAGCAAGGCAAGTAAAGGTAATCATTCCTACAAGCTCGGCGGCTATTGTGGAGAGTTTCAAGAATGGCACGCTCGACATTGGTTACCTGAGTTCAACTGATGCCGCAAGGAACTTGGACGATGCCGCCGCTTCCATTCTGCTCATCCACTTGAAGAATGGGAATCCCCATTACAATAGCATCTGGCTTAGCCTAAATGACAAGGACTACAGCTCGATCGAAGACCTAAAAGATAAACCAGTGGCATTCGCTAGTCACAGCAGCACATCTGGTTTTCTCATCCCCACTTGGGATCTCTCCAAGCGCGGACTAGTTGGTCCCCAAAAAGCCCTGACCGACTATTTCTCCCAGACTATCTACGGTACGGGCTATGTCTCCGCCGTAGAAAAAGTATTGAGCGGCGAAGTAGAGGCAGCAGCAGTCAGCGACTACGTATACAAAGGAGACAACAAGTACTTGTCGGACAAACAAAAGGCGAAACTGAAGATCGTACAAGAACAGGGGCCCGTGCCCTCGCACACCATTTGCTATCGGCTGAGCCTTTCCGCTGCCGATCGCGACATCATCCGGCAAACCCTTTTGGGAATGAACGAAGACAATCCTGAATTGTGCGACAAGGTGTTCAACGGTGAGCTGGTCACCGTGGATCCGGAAGAGCACCTGAAAGTTACCCGAGAAGCACTAGAGGTCCAGAAAACACTCAAGCCATAATTTAGCGGAGAGAATTTCCGCGACTAATGACAAGAGACAATGTTTTGCCTCTGCTAACCGCCCGTGGTCTCGGTTTACGTTTGGACGGACGCTGGCTTTTTCGAAATCTTGACTTCAGCCTTCTTCCCTACGAATTCCTAGCCCTTACAGGCCCTTCAGGCGTCGGTAAATCAAGCCTGCTCTCCTGTCTGGCAGGCACAAAGGAACCAACTGAAGGAGAAGTTGTCCGTAACTTTTCAAAAGACAAAGGCATTGGCATTGTCTTTCAAGATCTCTTGTTAACCGATGGGGCTTCAGTCCTCACAAATACACTTTGCGGCAGGCTAAACCGATATGGCTTTGCTCGAACCCTCTGGGGGTTCTCCGAACAAGATCGGGCGGATGCCTTCAATACATTGCAAGAACTCGGGATAGCCAACCTCGCTCACAAATGGTCGGCAGAAACCTCCCGAGGCGAACAGCAACGCGTGGCGATTGCCCGAGCACTCTTGCAGGAACCTGCACTCTTTCTAGCAGACGAACCAGTAGCTAGTCTCGACTCCGCTCGAGCTGATGCCGCCTTGAACATTTTCCAACGAGAGGCAAGAAAACACGGGCGATCGGTTTTCGCGGCCCTTCACGACCCTCGGCAAGTTGAACAATTCGCAGACCGCGAACTGAAGCTTTCAGCCAACTGTCTCGAAGACTGGACTCTTCAATCCGTGTCCCGCCATGCCATCTGATCCACGCGAAGACCTAGTTCCTTGGTATAATCGCCTGAACGTGGTGAACCTCACCTTTCTCGTGTTTCTTCTTGCCGTAGGCTTTTCCCTTCCTGCCTTGGAAGGGTCCGGACGAGATTTGAACTACTGGGAAAACCTTACTCGTTTCGGAGCAAAGTTTTTCCCTCCGGATTTATCAATTCTGGAACGCACTCTTGCAAGTCTATGGGAAACTTTCCAAATCGCGGCTTGCTCGACCTTTTTTGCCATCACTCTTTCGCTCCTTATTTCTCTCGGTGCTGCGCAAAACTTAGCCCCTAAGTGGCTAGTGGTTATTACTCGTATGCTCCTTAATATGATTCGCACTATTCCCAGTCTCCTCTGGGCCTTGCTGGCAGTGGTTATCGTCGGGTCCAACTCGTTGGCAGGCGTCATCGCCCTAACGTTCTATAGCATCGGTTACCTCGGCAAGTTCTACAGCGAGGCATTTGAGGCGGCCGATGTTCGCGTGCGGTCAGCGCTCCGCGACATAGGGGCAAGCCGCATGCAAGCCTTTCAATACGGACTCTGGCCAAACGTGAAACCCTTGATATGGAGTCATTCTCTGTGGATGCTGGAGTATAATGTGCGCTCGGCAAGTATCATTGGCTACGTGGGAGCCGGTGGAATCGGACTGCACCTTAAACTTTATGCCGATTCACCCAATAGTTGGGACAAGTTCAGCACAGTGCTGTTGTGTATTCTTTTTGTCGTGACCTTCTTGGATTTCCTCGGTGAACGTATCCGCAAACGGATCAAGCAGAGACTGACGGGCAAAAACGCCTAAATCATTATCATTCGTTTTCTCGCACAAAGCCGAGTATGTCTTTGAGAAAAGGCTTTGGCCATATGTGCCAGGAGGTGGTTCGACGAACGAGTGAGAAATGGCCATGGGAAGAGTAAATCTTACGCGTTACCTTCCCGCCCACCGCACGGACTTTCTTGATGAATGTCTCGGCCCGTTCTACGGCGACAAGGGGATCGAAAAGTCCATGCATGACGAGTATCGGCGGTTCGGTCCCGCCGTCCACGTGATTAAGGGGCATGAATTCCCTATGGTCCCTGCCGACGTCAAAGACGTCGCGATAAAGAAATTCCTTTGATGGATCGAAATAATAAGGGCAGGACATAGCGATAACGCCTTTGATCCAGGAAAAGTCTCCGCCCACCTTCTTCAGATAAGTTTCGTCGAGTCCCACCAATGCCATGCTGTGGGCACCCGACGAGTGCCCCATGAGGAATATCTTCTTCGGGTTGCCACCATATTTGGCGACGTTGTCCCGAATCCACTTAACGGCAAGAACGGCGTCCTCGGGAAACGCGGGGAAGCGGACCTCGGGATAAAGGCGATAATTGGCAGTCGCGAATACCACGCCCGCTTTCGCGAACTGTTTTCCGATGGTTCGGTGGTAGTCTTTTCTACCCCAACGCCAACTGCCTCCATGAAAAAAAAGAATGACGGGACAATCCTTCGCCCCCTCCACATGCACCACGTCGAGAACCTGCCTCTCGTGCTTGCCATAGGAAAGGTTAAGCGTCTCCAGAGAATTTGGCTGTTTATCGAAAATTCTTGCATGAGCGGTGGAAAAGCCAAAAAAACAGGCAAACAACCAGCAGAAAACCATCCTCATCGGCACTTCAAGTAACATAGTTGAGAGACCCGTGCAATTCGGAAATAAACCGACTCACAAATGAACAAGGTGTTACGAGGTACGGCAGAGCTGAGAAAAACGATCGTTTGCGGCAGACCAAGTCTCCTTTAGCTCGGGCATGAAGATTCGCGGGGGCAAGGGAACGGAAGTGATTCTACGAGCGGCGGCAAGGTCGCAGGCAAGAAAACGGGCGGGCATCGTGGACTTTAGAAAAACTTTCTTCAGAAAGAGAAACTGGGGCGATAGACCGGATTCGAACCGGCGACCCCCGGCACCACAAGCCGGTGCTCTAACCAACT
>CALBIN010000568.1 GCA_937893275.1 uncultured Opitutia bacterium
CCAAATTAGCTGGCTATCGAACCGGCGGCACGATTCACATCGTAGTAAACAACCAGATCGGTTTTACCACAAGTACCGTAGACGCTCGCTCCAGTCTGTACTGTACCGATGTTGCAAAAAGCATCGAAGCCCCTATTTTTCACGTTAACGGTAACGATGCCCTCGCCGTTGCAATGGTCGCGGAAACCGCCCTAGCCTATCGGCAGGAATTCGGCGAAGACGTCGTCATCGACATCAACTGCTACCGAAAGTACGGTCACAACGAAGCGGATGAACCCGCCTTCACCCAACCTATCCTATACAAAATAATCAAGGCCATGCCGGCCGTATCCGATCTATTGACTAGGCAACTGATCGAGGACGGGGTTATCTCCGAGGAAGAAAGTAAGAAAATTCACGATCAACTGCGGCGTCAATTGGACGCCTCCCTCGAAAAGGTAAAAACGATCAAGAAATCCAGCACATTCGACGGATCTCTTGCTGTTACCCAGATTCCATATGATTTTTCCGTCGCAGACACTTCGGTCTCCAAGAAGGACCTGGCAAAAGTAGCCAAAGCCCTGACCACGCCGCCAAAGGATTTTCGCCTGAACCCGAAGATCAAGCGACAACTCGATGCCAAAAAGAAAAACTTTGCCGAAGGTAAAAACATCGACTGGGGCTTTGCCGAACAGCTTGCCTTTGGCTCACTAATGCTCGAGGGGACCCCCGTCAGGCTCTCCGGGCAGGACAGCAAGCGAGGAACCTTCAGTCATCGCCATGCTGCGTGGTACGACGCCGAGGACCGCACCCGTTACATTCCCTTGATCAACATGGAGGACAGGCAGGCGAAGTTTTGCGTCTACAACTCGCTGCTATCCGAGGCAGCCGTGCTAGCTTTCGATTATGGTTATTCGCTCGACTATCCAAAGATGCTGGCGATTTGGGAAGCCCAATTCGGCGATTTCGCCAACGGTGCCCAAGTAATCATAGACCAGTTCATAATGAGCGGTGAAGACAAGTGGGGTGCGGTCAGCGACTTAGTCATGCTCCTCCCTCATGGCTTTGAGGGACAAGGTCCCGAGCACAGTTCGGCCAGACTGGAACGGTTTCTTCAAGGCTGCGCGGAAGACAACATCGTGGTTTGCAACTTCACTACGCCGGCACAGTTCTTCCATGCTCTTCGAAGGCAAAAAAAGCAAGAGTACGCCAAGCCTCTTATTGTGATGACCCCCAAGAGCTTGCTCCGGCACAAGTCTTGCGTGTCGGATCTGAAAGAGTTAACGGATGGTCAATTCGATGAATTTCTGGATGATCCCACTCCACCAAAGAAGGTCGAGACGCTTATACTCTGCTCAGGTAAAATATACTACGACTTGCTTGAAGAACGTGAAAACATCCGCACAAACAAAGCCGTCATCGTGAGAGTCGAACAATTCTACCCATTCAATGAGGATCGATTCAACGAAGTCACGTCACGCTATGCCAAAGCCAAGCGCATCGTTTGGTGCCAAGAGGAACCGGAAAACATGGGAGCTTGGAACTTCCTCAGTCCTATTTTTGAAAAACACCTTGGAGTTCGCCCCGAATACGTCGGACGGACTCCTACCGCCAGTCCCGCCACTGGCTCTCTCACCCTGCACAGGAAAGAGCAGGCCGAAATCGTGGCAAATGCTCTGGGCATTGATTCAAGCACGACCTAACACCTTTTTTATACCATGGCCATCGAAGTAAAGATACCCGCCCTCGGCGAATCCATTTCATCGGGGATCCTCACAACCTGGCACGTCAACGACGGAGACTTCGTCGAAGAAGGACAAACGATATACGAACTGGAGACCGATAAGATAACTCAAGAGGGAGCGGCGGAATCCACAGGTTCCATAAGCCTAAAGGCGGCGGAAGGCGAAGAAGTGGAGATCGGGGCCGTTGTCGCCATCATCGACGAAACTGCCACAGGCGGCCAGAAGTCCGCTCCGGTCGAAGACAAACAGACTCCTGACGAAAAGCCCGAGGAGTCCAAACCTGAAGCTAAACCCGAACCAGCGCCACCTTCACCTGAACCTGAAGACAAGCCTCAGGCAGTCGTGCCTCACTTGTCTCCCGCCGTTCGCAAAATAGTGGATGAACATGACTTAGACCCCAGCACCATCGAAGGATCGGGGAAGGATGGGAGAATCACCAAAGCCGACGCCCTAGCCGCAACCAAGGCATTCCCTGCGGAAGAGATGAAGGCGGCAACACCCGTCCCAACGCCTCGCCCTGCTCCCACCTCACCAATAACACCCGCTGTCACCGCCGAGGTCGACGAACGGGTTACTCGCAAGCCTCTCAGTCCCATTCGCCGCAAGATTGCATCGCGCCTGGTTGAGGCCCAGCAAACTGCCGCCATCCTCACCACCTTCAACGAGGCCGACATGTCTGCCATCATGGCCCTGCGAAAAGAGCATCAGGAAAACTTCGTTGCGAAGAACGGCGTCAAGCTAGGGTTCATGTCGTTCTTCGTAAAAGCAGTCGTACACGCCCTCAAGGCCGTCCCGGAGCTAAACGTGCGAATGGAAC
>CALBIN010000569.1 GCA_937893275.1 uncultured Opitutia bacterium
CTCATAGGCTTGATCAACGCCGAGTTGGCGACTGGACTTTGAAATTCCCGCCTGTACCTTTGCGATGGGCTCGACTATGCGGTCGAGCAAGGTGCTGGATCTAACCCAGCATCCACTGCCATTCATCTTTTTTCTGCAAAGCCTCCACTCGTAAACGGGCAAATTCTGTTGTTGATCTGGCATCCGTAAACTTTTCAATCTCCTCATTTGGGATCGGTTCTCCAATAAGCACACGCAAACGATGTCCTTTCTTATTGCAAAGTTCACGGGCAAGCCAAGACGTACGTAAGAATGGATGGACCAAACCCAAGCATTGAAAAAGAAGACTGTTCCGACCTTCGAACTTAATCGGTAAAACGGTTGCTCGGCACATTCGGGCGAGAGCAAAAGGGTGCTCGGACCATACGGGATCGGAAACTCCACGACTAAGAAAACTAAAGGAAGAAACCTGACCACTTGGGAAAACACCAAAGCACTTTCCACTTTTAATGTGCCGGGCGCATTTGAGTAGATGAGCGAGGTTATTCTTTTGGGACTCTTTCTCGTTCATGACTTGAACTTCCTGAATCCAAGGGTTCAAAGCATCGAAAGCATTCAGTTTTGAATTAACCAAGAGCTTGAAATCAGGGCGCGCTTTTGAGAGAATTGATCCCATTGCCAAACCATCAAGACCACCGAAAGGGTGATTTGCGACAACGACCAGAGGATTATCCCTTGGAATATGTTGAATTTCTCGCGAATCGATTTCTAACATGACGTCCATCTCCCGCAGAACTGAGTCAAAGAAGTTAAGGCCCTCTTTCTGACTGCGACTCAAAGCACTTGAGTATAACTTGTTTAATTTGGAAAAGCCAAACGACGAATCCAATAGAGAATGTAAAGGACTCCACTTTTGACTTGATGAAAAATTCCTGAAAGAAAGCGGTCTGGGCTCCAAGTTTTCCATCTTGGAAAACTACCCGAAAAGGTTGTAATTAACTCATCAATTCTGCAACAATTACCCACTCCTTTCAGATTCAGAAGTTCCTTTTGGGATTGGAGATACTCTTAAGAAAACCCTCTAGTTTTTTCGAAAAAAACTTAGGTTGATCCTCCAACCGTCAACCAAAGATGCTGCTCCTACTTTCCCATCCTATAAAATCTGGAATCCAATTGTGGATTTGGCTTATGGCGGGAACTTGACAAATCGGGTATACTAGGAACATGCCAAATCCATGGACAGGAATAGGGAATCCCTACACTCGGGAAGAAGTCAACGAACGCCTCCGCGATACCCTTGCGAAGGGGGAAGCGATCATTGCGGCCGGTGCGGGGACAGGCATTAGCGCCAAGTTCATCGAGAAAGGCGGTGCAGATCTGATCATTATCTACAACTCCGGCCGTTACCGCATGATGGGGCATGGTTCCATTGCCGGGATGATGGGTTATGGGGACGCCAACGGGGTCGCGATGGAGATCGGAGAATACGAAGTGCTGCCTGTCGTCAAAGAGATACCGGTGATTTGCGGCGTCCATTGTACTGACCCACGTCGCCGGATGTGGCATTGGCTTCAGCAAGTCAAGGCAATGGGCTTTTCCGGGATGAACAATTTCCCGACCCACAGCATAATCGACGGGGACTTCCGGCAGCAGTTGGAAGAAACGGGTATGGGGACAAACAAGGAAGTCGAGACCGTGGCGTTGGCTCGAAAGATGGATGTCTTTACCATCGTCTATGTAGCGTCCCCCCAAGAGGCCAAGGACATGGCCGAGGCGGGGGCGGACGTGATCATTGCTCATGTCGGTTGCACGGTGGGCGGCTCGATCGGGGTAACGGATGCCGCGGTGTCCTTGGATGACGCGGCCACCGCGACCCAAGCCATCATCGACGCTGGGAAATCCGTGCGAGAAGATGTAATCTACCTATCCCATGGCGGCCCGATTGCCACGCCTTCCGACGCGGCATTCATTAATGAACGAACCGATGCAGTCGGATTTGTCGGTGCCTCCAGCCTGGAGAGAATGGCGGTCGAAGATTCCCTCACCAACCTGACCAAGGAATTCAAAAGCATCCCTCTTAACCGCAAATCCTGAGCCATGCCAAATTCCAACAAGACCATAGCTGTTCTCGGCACGCTCGATTCCAAAGGAGAAGAGCATAATTTCGTCGCCAACCTGATCCGTGAAAAGAGGCACACTCCTCTGCTCATCGACGTGGGGACAGGAACAGAACCTACCATCCGACCCGATATTTCACGGCACGAAGTAGCCGAAGCAGGTGGTATCGACTTGGAGGCACTAATGGCGCGGAAAGACCGCGGGGAATGCGTCGTCGCCATGAGCGAAGCCGCCCCGAATCTGATGGCCAAGCTCGCAGCCGAAGGCAGAATCGACGGGGTCATTTCCCTTGGCGGCGGTGGTGGAACAGCCTTGGGTACGGGGGCGATGCGTGGACTTCCGATAGGTTTTCCAAAGGTGATGGTCTCCACGCTGGCTAGCGGGAACACCGCCCACTACGTCGGATCCAAAGATATTTGCATGATTCCGAGCATCGTCGACGTGGCCGGTCTGAACCGAATTTCCAAAACTATCTTCACCCGAGCTGCCGGAGCGATTTGCGGAATGGTGGAATCGGAAGTTGAAGAAGACACTACGGAGCGCCCTCTCATCGCAGCCAGCATGTTCGGGAATACGACCGAATGCGTGGATGCCAGCCGGAAAATCCTGGAGGAAGCCGGTTACGAAGTGCTTGTGTTCCATGCTACTGGCACAGGAGGAAAAACGATGGAAACTTTGATTGCCGATGGCCTTATCAAGGGAGTTCTCGACATCACCACCACGGAGTGGGCGGACGAACTGTGTGGCGGGACGTTGACGGCCGGTTCGAGCCGCCTCGATGCCGCAGGGAAAGCAGGAGTGCCCGCCATCGTAACCCCGGGTTGCCTTGACATGGTCAACTTCGGTGCCCGCGAAACCGTCCCCGAAAAGTACGAAGGCCGCAACTTTTATATCCACAACCCCCAAGTCACCCTGATGCGAACCACTCCGGAAGAATGCGTCCAACTGGGTAAAATCCTCGCCGAAAAGATCAACGGGTACACTGGCCCGGTCAGCGTGCTTCTCCCTACCAAGTCAATTAGCATCATAAGCGCGCAAGGACAGTCTTTTTACGATCCCAAGGCAGATCAAGCCCTGTTCGACGCGATCAAATCAAACTTGTCCAAGACTATTGAACTCATCGAAGTGGAAGCCGAAATCAACGCCCCGGAATTCTCCAAAGCTTGTGCGGAGACTTTACTGAAGAACCTCGGATGAATCAATTCAGGCATGGGCTTTAGCCGATCTTGAACCAAACCACTCCGAAAAAGTCACCCATAGGCTCAACTCCAACACACCTAATTAATTATGCCACAAGTCAAACATTACGGATGTTTCCAATTCAAAAACGGAACCTCGGAAGACCAAATTGCCACCTGCTTTTCCTCGATGATGGCGATGGTCGGAAAAATTCCCGGGTTGCTCGACTTCCATTACGGACCCTACGATTCGGACGAAGGGCTCAATGATGATTACACCCACGGGTTTATCATGACCTTTGAAAGCCCCAAAGCCCGCGACGAATACCTCCCTCATCCCGTCCACGAGGAAGTCAAGGACGTGGTGGTGCCGCATTTGGAACGTTTCGTCGTCTTTGACTTCAATATGCCCGAATAATTGGGTTTGAAACGCAAGGTGGAAGGAGAACTATGGATGGAACTGTCAAATGAGCGAAACCGAAGAAAAAACCGCCCCAACCACCAACATTGACCCGCGTTGCCCTTCCGTCGACTTGATGCATGAGCGCGCCCGCCGCCGAATGCCTCGCTTTGCTTATGAATATCTTACAGGAGGATGTTTCACGGAAATCAACCTAGAGCGCAATACGAAGGAAATCCGGGATATCCAACTCATGCCTTGGTACTTGAACGACTACAAAGGCTCCGACCTGAAGACCGAACTCTTTGGCAAAACCTACGATGCGCCCTTCGGCGTCGCGCCGATTGGATTGCAAGGATTGATGTGGCCGAAGGCAACTGAGATATTGGCCAGTGCCGCCTACAAACACAACATCCCCTTCATCCTCAGTACGGTTGGCACGGCCAGTATCGAAACCGTTGCCGAGCTGACGGACTGCAATGCCTGGTTCCAACTTTACCACCCCACCGATGACGATCTCCGCGACAAGCTTCTCGACCGCGTGGCCGCCGCCGGGTTGCCCACTTTGGTTATCCTTGCCGATACCCCGACTTTTGGATGGCGACCGAAGGAGATCCGCAACGGCCTTTCCATCCCGCCCAAAATGAGCCTCCGCAACATCATGCAGATGACGACCTGTCCCAGTTGGTCTTTCGGGCAACTCTTGGCCGGGATACCCGATTTCAAAACGATGAAGCCCTACATCCCCAAGGGTCTCAGCATGAAACACCTCGGCCTTTTCATGAACAAGACCTTCTCCGGTCGCTTGACCGCAGACAAAATCTCCGCCATCCGCGATCGCTGGAAGGGCAAGCTCGTGGTCAAAGGAATCGTCAATCCCGAGGATGCGGAAAAGGCCATCAAGTTGGGTGTGGATGGCATGATCGTCTCCAACCACGGGGGACGGCAGCTGGATGTCGGCCAATCCACGATCAAACCGCTCACCGCCTTGGCAGAAGAATTTGGAAACAAGACCACCCTGATGATCGACAGTGGCGTCCGAAACGGCCCTGACGTGGCCAACTCCATCGCCAGCGGGGCCAAGTTCGCTTTCATGGGGCGCACCTTCATGTACGGCGTCGGTGCCTTGGGAGCCAAAGGAGGTGACCACACCATGACCATGTTGAAGCGCCAACTCCAACAAGTCATGGAACAAATCGCCTGCGAACGGATCAGCGATTTCCCAAAACATTTGGTCAAAAGCGCTTTACCTGCGACGGGAGGCTAAGATTGAAAGAAGCCCCCGAAATCCAGGACATCGAAACGTTTGGGACTGCCACGCACTACGAGGTGGTACGAGCCGAGGAAGGCGATAGTCGGGGTTGGCTTTCGGATGCGCCGACCTGCCCACTCCTCAAGACCCACCACATATCCCACGCCGGGCGGATGTGGGCCACCCCCCCCTTTACCGTGATCCGGGCGGAGGCTTCCGGAACCTTCGCCCTGGTCGGGCTCGAAGGCAGTGGCGAAACCTTGGTCGACGGGACTTGGCGGGAAGTGGAAGCCGGCCAAATCTGCTTGCAACCCGCTTTCGCCCACACCGGTATCCGCGCGGCCAATGACAAGGTGTGGCACTTCGCCTGGGTACGTTATGAAGAATCCCGCGAAACTTTGCCCATCCTGTCCTCCAGCAGCCCCGTGATCCATGCGGGCTGCGTGCACACCCTAAACCACGCTATCGCAGGCCTCCATGTCCAGGCGACCCGCGAAGATCCGGCGGAACCAGCTCAACTCCACCACTGGGTGGAACTCATCCACGGGTTCGTCAACCGTGCCGCCAAACCCTACCGCGGGGACGACCGACTCTGGCGCGTATGGGAAGCGGTGGAGCAAGACCTGATGC
>CALBIN010000570.1 GCA_937893275.1 uncultured Opitutia bacterium
CCTCTTCTCAAATGGTGGCATTTGCCAGTGCGGTTGCCGCCGAAGTTCTTTCACTTACGGAAAAAACAAATAGCTCAGTTATAGAGAAGCTGAAAGAACATGCAACCAAGGCAGGCTTGGACTCCTCGTGGTGCAAGGAAACAGCAATTGATTTAGTCGCTCACAAAGGCGAATCCTTGGTGCTCGCAGGAAATCATTTGCCCGAGGAAGCGCACATACTTACTTACGCGATCAATCAAGCACTTGGGGCTAACGGGAAAACCGTTAATTACGTAGAGCTTCCGAGTGACGACTCTTCGAATATATCTGATTTAGTCGAAGCCATCGAGGCGGACGAGATAGGCACTTTAATATTCTTAGGCGGCAACCCTGCTTTTTCAAGTCCTGCAAACTTAGATTGGTCGGTCTTGGCCAAAAAGGTCGATCTTACCATCAGGATCGGTTCGTCAATTGATGAAACTTCCGATTACTCCAATTTGCATATTGGCGCATCCCACTACCTGGAAAGCTGGGGCGACGGCACGACTTGGGATCTTTCCGCGCACTTGCCAGTACAACCATTGATCGAACCGCTCTTCGAAACCTTTTCCGAACTCGATGTCCTTTCCATTCTAGCAGGTGAATCCAAGTCCTCCCATTCATTGGTTCAGGAAACATTCAAAGAATTGTCGGATGGTAGCTCTTTTGATGACTTTCTTAGGATTGGTCTACTTCCCCGCAAAGTTTCCTTTGTCTCGCCCATTTATGACTTAGGTAAACTGACCGATCTCAAGGATGACCTACCCAAAGCGCCCACAGCTGAATCGCTTGAAGTACTTTTAGTTCCTGACTTTCATTCTTGGGACGGACGCTACGCAAACAATGGCTGGATGCAGGAGTGCCCCGACCCGATATCCAAGCTCACTTGGGACAATGCGATCCTCGTCAGTCCGGTTCTAGCTTACGAATTGGAGCAGAAGCACAAAGATCTTAATCTACTGCCCAACCCGACCATGTTGAACAAAAATGGCGAGGTAGCTCCCGACACCGCCGTATTTTCACTCGGCAAGCAGGATTCTCCCGTGGTGAAGCTTACCTTGGCTGACGGTTCCTTTATCGAAGGACCACTACACGTCCAACCGGGATTGGCTGACTACAGCTTAATCGCCACCCTTGGAATGGGTAGAAGAACAGTCGGAAGAGTAGGGGAGGGCACCGGATACGATGGTTATTCTCTTCTCGGTTCGAATTCTTCCCGCATTGCTACAGGAGTAACACTTTCCACTACGAAAAGCAGGCAAATCCTTGCAAACGTACAGGAGCACTGGTCTATGGAAGGCCGTGCGATCGTTCGAGAGGCAAATGCCGACGAGTACGCGGGAAAAGAAGACTTTGCCGACGAAATGGGAGTCGAATCACACTCACCCCTCGTTTATGGCAGAGAAGACAAGGAGTCCCTTAAACACAAGTCGCAGACCACACCGCGCGGACATTCTGCTTACGAACACCCCGACCACACTTACGAAAAATCAGAGGAATTCGGACTCCATCAATGGGGTATGTCCATAGACTTGAACCTTTGCACCGGATGCAATGCGTGTGTCGTTGCCTGCCAAAGTGAAAACAACATTCCCGTCGTAGGGAAGGATCAAGTGCTTCGTGGTCGTGAAATGCACTGGATTCGCCTAGACCGCTACTTCAGTTCCACCGAACGCGAAGGGGCAGAAATTCCTTCTGACGTGCAAGTCAATTTCCAAGGAGTGGCATGCATGCACTGTGAAACCGCTCCTTGCGAACAAGTCTGTCCCGTAAATGCTACCGTTCATGACGAAGAGGGACTTAATGCGATGGCCTACAATCGTTGCGTTGGCACCCGATATTGCGCCAACAACTGCCCCTACAAGGTACGTCGATTCAATTTCTTTGATTGGAATAAGCGGAAGAAAGACGATTATTATCTTGGTCCTCTGGGAGAAGAGAAACCCAAGTTGCCAACCCTTGCGAACAATCCTGACGTCTCCGTAAGGATGAGAGGCGTAATGGAAAAATGTACTTACTGCGTACAACGAATTCAAGAAGCTAAGATTCACACAAAGATTAACGCTCAACGCAGTGAAAAGTTTTCAACGGGCAAGGATGGGGCTGAACTTGAACTTAAGGACAAGCTCAAGGTTCCCGACGGAACCATTAAAACTGCTTGCCAACAAGTTTGCCCGGCGGACGCCATAGAATTTGGCGATATTTCAGATCCCGAAAGCGAAGTCTCAAAATTGAAAAACAATCCGAGAGATTACTCGGTCCTCGGATACCTTGACACTCGACCTCGCACCACTTTCATGGCTCGCATCCGAAACCCCAATTCACAGATGCCGGATGCAACCGATAAGCCGTATTCTTCCCGTGAATACCATGACCGTGCCCACCCTTCGCACGATAGTCATGGACACGAGAAACATGATAAGCATCACTCCGATGCCAATGGTAATTCTGACCATTAATGAGTTCTGCAACTACAGATACGGTGAAGCAATCACCCGAGATTCTGAAAAAGGTCAAACCGGCCAAGCTGGATGAAGTTCCACTTGTGCTAAATAAGCGTAGCTTACACTGGATAACCGACAAGATTTGCGGAATTGTGGAGGCGAAAACCCCTTCTTGGTGGTGGTGGTGTTTTATCTTTTCCCTTTCAATTGCAAGTTTCACCGGGATGGGCTTGCTTATTCTAGTTTCCTCCGGTGTAGGAGAATGGGGAAACAACAATCCCGTCAACTGGGGTTGGGCGATCGTCAACTTTGTGTTTTGGATTGGAATCGGTCACGCCGGAACCTTGATTTCCGCCATTCTGTGCCTGTTGAAGCAAAAGTGGAGAACCTCTATTAATCGCGGTTCCGAAGCCATGACCGTATTTGCTGTCATGTGCGCTGGCATTTTCCCACTTTTTCATGTGGGTCGGGTATGGTTCGCGTGGTGGTTGTTTCCCATTCCCAACGCAAACAACATTTGGCCCCAATTCAAGAGCCCTTTGGAATGGGACGTGTTTGCCGTGTCGACCTACTTTACTGTGTCCATCCTATTTTGGTACATGGGCATGATACCCGACCTCGCCGTATTGCGGGATCGAGCCCAGAAGATGTGGCGAAAGTACTTCTATGGCTTTCTCTCCATGGGTTGGAACAATTCAAATACCCACTGGCGAAACTTCGAGATGGCCTACCTCCTCTTGGCAGGCCTCTCCACTCCACTCGTACTTTCGGTTCATACAATCGTGTCGTTTGACTTTGCCATAGCCAACCTTCCTGGCTGGCACACAACTATTTTTCCCCCATATTTCGTAGCTGGTGCAATCTTCTCGGGTTTCGGAATGGTTATGACCCTCCTCCTGCCCGTGCGTGCCGTATTTGGTCTCCACGACCTTATAAACCAAAAGCACATAGACAACATGTGCAAGATCACCTTGGCCACCGGAAGCTTAGTTGGGTATGCCTATGCCATGGAATTCTTCATCGCCTGGTACGGTGCCAACTCCTATGAGGGTTTTGCCTTTATCAATCGTGCATTTGGTAATTACTGGTGGGCCTATTGGATCATGGTCAGTTGCAACGTAATTTGCCCACAATTGTTCTGGTTCAAAGCCATCCGCGAGAATACACCGCTAGTCTGGGTCATTTCCATCTTCGTCAACGTCGGGATGTGGTTTGAGCGCTTCGTAATCGCGAACACGACCCTGTCACGCGATTTCCTTCCCTCCAGCTGGGGTTACTATTCTCCAACCGTTGTCGACATCTTTACCTTCTTTGGCACATTCGGGTTCTTCTCGGTACTCTTCCTTCTTTTCCTTCGGTTTCTGCCGCTCATGCCCTTGGCTGAGGTGAAATCCGTAACACCCATGGCAGATCCACACGCCGGGAAGCATTGATCTTAGGTCTCAATCTCTAAGCAAATATGGCAAATAAAGGCATAAAATATGGACTCTCGGCGGTTTTCAATACCGCAAGTGAGATCTATACTGCGGCCGCAAAGGTACGGGATGCCGGCTACACTAGTTGGGAATGCTATACGCCGATGCCTGTGCACGGTCTAGATGCCCAAATGTACGGATTGGACGAAAAGGGCTTTCCCATACGCTCAAAAGTTCCCCGCTTCACATTGGCAGGGGGAGTCACAGGTTTTTTCACTGGTATGTTTATCGTCTGGTACATGAATGCGTTCGACTACCCTCTCATTGCGGGCGGCAAACCGTTCTTTAGTCCCATTTTCCCTTTTCCCGTCTTTTACGAACTCACTATTTTGTTTGCCGCTTTCGGGACGTTGTTCGGTATGTTTTTCCTCAATAGGCTGCCGAAACATAACCATCCCGTTTTTGAACATCCAAAGTTTGGTCGTACCGGAGATGACAAGTTCATGATTGTTGTCGAAGTGGAAGATCCGAAATTCGATGATGACGAAACCGCTGATTTCCTGAAGGAGATTGGCGGCAAGTCTGTAAGTTTAATTCGCGAACCGGAGGAGTTTTGATATGAGATACTTCCTTTGGGTTTATGTTTTGGCAATTATCACTGTTGTCTCTATCCTCGGATTCCGCGGAGACATATCAAAGAATCCTCCTCTTGAAGTTTTTCCGGACATGGATCGACAACTCAAGTTTCTGGAACAATCCGAGAACAACCTTTTTTCGGATCGTCGTTCCGATCGGCTTCCTCCCGCTGGTTCCGTTGTGCGAGGTAACGCACTCGACCTAGGAAACGTTTTTTCTTCAGACGTAGACATTGGATCTGATGTTCTTCGAACTGGTAAAAATCCCGATGGGAACTTCAGCACCCGAATCCCTGCAGAGGTGGAAATCGACATGGCTCTAATGAGGCAAGGTAAAGAGGCGTACGACATTCATTGCAGCAACTGCCATGGGCAATATGGAAACGGTCGAGGTGTTAT
>CALBIN010000571.1 GCA_937893275.1 uncultured Opitutia bacterium
CCGCAACGAGTATCCCGGAGTTGTCTCCATTGCAGAGGAATCCACAGCATTTCCGGGAATTTCCGAGCCTACTTCGCAAGGTGGTCTGGGCTTTGACTTCAAGTGGAACATGGGATGGATGCACGATGTCCTTGCCTACTTGGGGGTTTCTCAAAAGGAGCGCCCCGCGTTTCACGATAAACTCGCCTTCGGTTCCACTTACCAGTTTTCCGAAAAATTCGTCCAAGTTTTTTCCCACGACGAGGTCGTCCACGGGAAGGGGTCGCTCGCAAACAAAATGAAGGCGCCCAGCCGGATCGAGCAAATCTCACAGCTTCGGGCTCTCTATACATTCCTCTGGACTTGGCCGGGGAAAAAGACCCTCTTCATGGGAGGTGAGTTCGCCCAATGGAAGGAATGGGACTGTGATGCCGAGCTCGATTGGTCTCTTCGCGACTTTCCTCTGCACGAGGGCGTTCGCAACTTGGTTCGCGAACTAAACGGCTTGTATCGCGAGCATCCTTCATGGGCTGCCTGCGACCACCTGCGCGACAAGTTTCGCTGGATCTCTTGCGACGACGCCCAAAGTCGCTCCATTTCCTTTCTTCGCTTTGGAGCAATGCCCGCCGACACTCTGCTCGTTGCCTGCAACTTTTCCGACGAAGCAAAAGATCTCCGCACCGGTTGTCCGTCTTCCGGGAACTGGAGAGTGATCCTCAACAGCTCCGACATCCGTTACGGTGGGGACGAGAATGATGACTCCGATGTGCTCTACGCGGCAGAACCTAAGGAATGCAACGGCTTCCCGCTCTCTCTTCGGCTCAATATCCCCGCCTACTCGGTGCTTGTGTTGACACCTGAGTCGGCTTGAATGCTTCCCTTGTTCTAGAAAAGAAATGGAAAACCTACTCCACAAATGCATGACGAAGGCAACTACTGCCGAAGGAGACCAAATGAAATTTGGACCGAATTGGGTAGTCGCGAAGCGAGGCATGTTGAAAGTCTTTGAGGACCGAATCGAATGCGGTCAGTGGATCATCCCGAATAAAGAAATAAAGGAAGCTACAATGTATTCGATACGCTCGAATTTTATCATACCCGGATTTGTTTTAAAGCTTCTCACAGAAGAGAAAGCATATCACTTCGGTTTAAACTCTGGAAAGTTTTGGAAGGGCGAGCTGCCCTTTCCTGTCAAAAGAGAAAAAGGAAAACTTACCTACAGCAAGTTTAGCCTAGTCATCCGAGTAGCACTCGTAGCATATCTCTGCTACTTTCTCTGGAAGGAATTCCTAAAGTAAATCAACTAGAACCAGTCGGTGGTATTCAACTCCGTTACGGTTCCGCCTCCACTGCGTGATAAACCTCGACGTTATTTGCTAGAGCAATTTTGCGTTTCAATCCACTACCGCTTCGCGAGCGGGGCGATCTAGTTCGATCCGAATCTTGTCGAGTATGCCGTTGAGAAACTTGCGGGAGTTTTCGGTGGAAAACGTCTTGGCCAATTCGAGAGCTTCGTTGATCGCCACGACTGGTGGGACGTCGGGTCGATACAGTAGTTCGTAGGCGGCCAACCGAAGCAAGGCCAAGTCGGTCTTGGCAATGCGTTTCAATTCCCAGTTCTTGGCCAATGCCCGAATACGCTCGTCCAAGTCCTCCACTTGAGCCACGACTCCATCCACAATTTCAGTGGCGTAGGCAAAAAACTCGGGTGTTTCACCCAAGCGGACATATAGCTCTTCCAGATCGCGACCGAGGTCTTCCGGTCGATTCAATTCCCACTGGAACAAATACCGAAACGCAGCCGCTCGGTTTTTTCTACGTCGACTCCAGTTTTCGTTTATTTCTAGTTCTTCGTCCATTTTCGCTTCAATTCGGCCATGTGAAGGGCTGCTTTTCCAAATTCTAGTCCTCGATCCAAAGATCCCGTAACCCGCGCTTCGGCGTCTTCGATGGAATCCGTTACGATGATTCCGTTGATTATCGGCGTGGAACGTTCCAGGGCTAGCTGCTGCATGGCCTGTCCTGCGCTTTCCGCCACCAAGTGGTGGTGGGAAGTACTTCCCTTGATGACGACTCCCAACCCCACCAAGCAATCGAAACTTTCCGCCCCGAGCATCAGAGACATGGCGACGGGTACCTCGTGAGAACCCGGCACGCGTTCCACAACCAGCCGTTCGGGTTCGCCCGCATCCTTTATGACAGCCGTCACCTTGGCCAGCAAGGCGTCGGTCAGCGCCTCGTTGTATCGAGCGCACACGATCCCCAAATGAAGTCCGGCGGAAGACCATTTGCCACCATGCGGGGGATCCAGACTCATCGTATCGTCTTCTTCATCGAAGCAGTATTCTCTCTGCAATTTCCAGACCGTAGCCTTCGAGAGCGATCACCTTGCGGTTGTCGCGAGTGAGCAGTCTTAGCTTGCGCAACCCGAGAGCCACCAGAATTTGGGCGCCTATCCCATAGTCACGGAAATCCATTCCCGAGGAAGAGGAAAGGGGAGAGTCCTTGTCCTTCTTCCCCTTCTTCCTGTCCAGATCCTTGCGGCGAGGTTCCAGATAAAGCAAGGCTCCGCGTCCTTCCTTTGCAATGCGGGTGAGGGACTTCTCGATGCTCTCGGCTCCTTGCGGGCCATCCTTCATACGAAATACGTCGCTCAAAATATTTGCCGACTGTACTCGAGCCAAAGTCGGACCTCTTGTCAATTTTCCCATGGTCAGGGCATAATGTCTGCGTTCGTCGAGTATACTGCGAAATTCGTGTAGGCGAAAATTTCCGAATTGGCTTGGGAAATCCGTTTCGGATACTTTCTCGATCAGTTTTTCGCGCAGGTGCCTATATTCGATCAAGGAGGCGATGGAAATAAGCTTCAGCTTGTGCTTCTTTTTAAACCGAACGAGTTCGGGCAATCGAGCCATGGATCCGTTCTTGTTCAGGATCTCGCAAATGATCCCGCTCGGATGGAGTCCCGCAAGGGAGGCGAGGTCCACTGCGGCCTCGGTATGCCCTGCGCGCTCGAGAACCCCGCCAGGCCTCGCCCTTAAAGGAAAGACATGACCAGGTTGCACCAGTTCGTCGGGAAGGGCGCGAGGGTTGGCCAGAATACTGATGGTGGCGGCTCGGTCATAGGCGCTGATCCCAGTCGTTATACCCTCGGCGGCGTCCACGGAAACGGTAAAGTCTGTCTTCTGAGCTTCTCGGTTTATAGGTACCATGCTGTTGATGCCGAGATGGTTCAACTGATTGTTTACCAGCGGCACGCAAATGAGGCCTCGCCCATGAAGCAGCATCTGGTTCACGCTATGGGGAGTCACTTTGGACGCGGCCATCACGAGGTCGCCCTCGTTTTCCCTAGAGGCATCGTCAGTGACCACCACCATTTTGCCTTTCGCTATATCGGCGATGGCTTCCTCGACTGTGTCGAACACATTCTTGCTGGTTTTACCCATTGTGAAAAATTTTATTCCGGCCTCGTTTGAAAAGGAAACATGTTAATGCAAACGAATTTGTTCTCAACGCTATTCGCGCAATCGTTCAATTAGTCTTCCCTCGTGTCGGGGAGGG
>CALBIN010000572.1 GCA_937893275.1 uncultured Opitutia bacterium
CGACTACAACTTCGTCCATAATATAAAGGAACTGTGGGACTCCTCGTCACGAAAGGCCAGTTGGCGTAACCGGCCAAAGAAGGATATGCCTTTTTTCCATATGCAATCATTCGCTCACTCCCACGAAAGTTCGCTGCACTTTTCGACGGGCGTGATGGAAAACCAAAAGACCGCTCATGATCCGGCTAAAGTGAAGCTGGCTCCATACTTCCCGGACACACCCACCTTTCGCTACACCCACGCGCGTTATCTCGACCGGATACAAACGGTCGATCAGCAGATCGGTGTTGTAGTTAAGAATCTCGAGCAGGATGGACTCTTGGAAGACACCTTTGTTTTTTACTTTGGAGATCATGGAGGTGTGCTGCCGCGCGGCAAAGGGTATGCGTACGAGAGTGGGTTGCATGTGCCTTTAGTGGTGCGCATTCCGGCCAATTTCAAACATTTGGTGGATTATAAACTAGGTACGCGTACCAATGGCTTTGTGAGCTTCATTGATTTTGGACCCACAGTGTTAAATTTGGCGGGAATCAAGGCTAACCCGCTTAGCGACGGAAAAGCCTTTCTGGGTAAAGGGGTTAGTGCGAATGATTTGTCAGTGAGAAACGAAACCTTCGGCTATGCCGATCGCTTCGATGAAAAATATGACTTGGTGCGTTTCATCCGCAAAGGCAAGTTCACCTACATTCGCAACCTACAGGGGTTTTATCCGGATGCCTTACAGAACAATTATCGCTACCGCATGCTCGCTTACGCCGAATGGCGGGAGCTCTTCAAGTCAGGTAAGTTGAATACGGTTCAGAGTCAGTTCCACCAACGTCGACCGTCCGAGCAGCTCTTTGACGTCGAAGCGGATCCGCATGAAGTCAAGAATCTTGCCAACGATTCGAGGTATGCGGCGGAACTTAAGGATATGCGGGAGCGGATGACTGAAAAGGTGAAGAGTATTCACGATCTCAGTTTCTACCCGGAAAGCCACATGGTCGCCAAGGCTCTTGGTGACGGTGCGGCTTATGGCAAGAAACATACTCGAGAAATCAATCGTCTCGTGGACATTGCCGACCTCGCTCTCATTCCCTTCACCAAGGCTCGTCAATCGCTGGCCAAGGCCATGCAGGCGAAAAACCCATGGGAACGCTACTGGGCTTGCATCACTGCTTCCGCTTTTGGCGATGTGGCCAAGCCTCTCGTCGCGGATGCCAAGAAACTTCTCTCCGACGACAACCTCATGGTTCGTGTCCGAGTTGCTGAGTTTCTCGGGAGCATTAAGGCTATCGACCCTATGCCAACGCTTGTGGGCGTTCTGAACGAAAGCGTTTCTCCTCAGGAAGTCTTGCTTACTTTCAATACGGTGGTTTATCTACGAGACTACAAGGGTTACGCCTTCGACCTTTCCCAAATAAAGCTTAGGACTAAGGCAGGCGAGAGTTCTCGCCGTATCGGATATCTTTCGGGTAAAGCGAAGCTGTGAGACTTTTGGGTTCAGCCACTTTTGGCTTTTTTCGGGCTTTTTTTCTCTTCGTTTCATTTATCCCTCCGACTTGGTCTTTCGCCGCCGACGAATCTGGGAAACCAAGCATTCTCGACCTTCCCGCTTTACAGGCTCGTCAGGTTGCCGGACAAGCTCAAGTTGTGCATTTGATGCGAGCCAAGGAATTCGACAAGGCGGAATCGATGCTTCGGTTGATGACGGGGCGTAACTCTAAGTCCCCGGCCATACGCTACAACCTAGCCTGTCTTCTGGCTCTACGTGACCGAGTTGACGAATCGTTCGAGTCTCTTGAGCTAGCGGTGGAACTGGGGTTTCGCAACATTCCTCACCTTGTGAA
Organism: uncultured Opitutia bacterium; assembly: GCA_937893275.1. Classification (GTDB taxonomy): domain Bacteria; phylum Verrucomicrobiota; class Verrucomicrobiia; order Opitutales; family Seribacteraceae. Next base: position 1,830 of record CALBIN010000572.1, read on the forward strand.
TGATCCTGATCTGGAGAACTTGAGAAAGGACAAAAGATTTGCCGCTGTCCTAAATGCTGCTGCCAAGCCTTTTGAGGGATCGGTATGGCCGAAATTTCCCAAGCCGGTTCCTGCCGTGGTGAAGGATGGCGAGGTTATCCTGAATGAACTTAACTTAGGTTACGATCCCAAGCTAGGATTGTTTCTGGGGTTGGTTGGGAGGGCAATGAATGTTGAAGAGCTAACGATAGCCAAGGGACAAGGCAAGGTAGGCGACCTTTTGCGCAAGTGGTTCGAGGAAGGGACTGCTGCCGGGAATCGTGGAGATTTCTATGACAACCATGACGGTGATCACTCCAACATGAATTTTCGGGGATTTCCACAACTTACCCGGATTGAATACGGCGAAGCTCTCCGTAAACGGGGTTTGCACAATGGACTTCAGCGGCATTTTATCTTCAGTGGTGTAACATTGGGCAATTCCTCGACTGCCATAACAGGCGGTCGCAATTGGCGTAGCCAAGCGCGCTTTGCCCTTACACAACCAAATGGAGCCACTCGCCTGGCCCTTCATTACCTCCGAAACCATCTCTACTTTTATCCCGAGCACAAAGACCATGATGCAGGTCGCAATGGGAAAAACGGTGGAGGACACGGGGATGTCTTTCCTGCGAACGTTCCCTACATAGTGGTGAGTCAAGGGTCATCCGGATCCGATCGTACCTTTATGAACGCTTTCGCCGCAATGTTGGCGGCTCTTCGACCTGAGACGAAACAGGTTCTGGTTCGTTCTCCGCTTCTTATGCCTACCCTTCAACAGGTCTTTCGTCGGAGCAACCGCAATGTAGAAAGTGAAGAAGACTATTTTACGGGGAAGGCTCATCCCTCAGTATTTGACGGTTCCCTTCTTGATGTCGAAACTATGGTTCGTCGCTCCCACGAATTGCGACCGGATTCCTTGCCTCCGTTGGCTCAATTCAAGGTGACGAAGGAAGACGCACCCGTCGTCGGGCAAGATTTTTTTGATTTTCGTCCGCACCAACGATTATTCGATACCCCTTGCGCCGCCGCCCGTGTCTACAAATCATCTGCAAGTTCCCTACGCTTTACTTTGGACGCCCGTTCCTCTCGAGACTTTGCCGGAAGGCCTCTATCTTATCGGTGGAAGGTGCTGCGGGGCGA
>CALBIN010000573.1 GCA_937893275.1 uncultured Opitutia bacterium
ACCATTGCCCACTTGATCGGGGCCAAGCTCCCCAAACACCGCATAGACGGAAAAAACATTTGGCCCCTCTTCACCGGTGACAAATCCAAGTCCCCACACAAGGCATATTACTTTTACTACGGCAATCAATTGCAAGCCGTTCGAGCAGGTAAGTGGAAGTTACACTTTCCCCACGGATACCGCACCATGGCGGGTCGTCCGGGAGGCAAAGGAGGGATTCCCACCAACTATTCACAAGCAAAGATTGGATTAGCCCTCTTCGACTTAGAGAAAGACATCGGCGAAACAACCGACCTGAAGGACAGGCATCCCAAGATCATGGAGGATTTATCTAATCTAGGCAAAGCCTTCCATGCTAATCTTCAAAAAACGAAAAGACCTGCGGGGAAATTGTGAAGAAATGCAAGGCTTCCATCAAAAAGAGGTGCAAACGAGGAGTGTCCTCACGCTGAAAGAACAAAGAAATGACACAAAACTCAGACGCTGATTCCCCTGACTCCGGGAATGGCTTTTTCCGTCTTTCGGAGACCGATAAAACCTTGGCTCTTCACTGGAGAAGTGGTTCATTAAAGTATCGAGACTTCGAACTGCTCCGTGAGGGAGGAATCGCAAAGCTGTATTGCTGCTTCGACGAAAACTTAGGGCGACAAGTCGTCTACAAGACGCTACACGAACATTTAGCGGAGGACGAGATTGAGATACAGAGATTTCTACGAGAAGCACGCATAACCGCCAATATCGCACACCCTGGAACAATACCAGTATACGAACTTGGACGGGATCGAAACGGATTATTATTCTTCACAATGAAACATGTTCGCGGACGTGATCTGAAAGAAATTATAGATACACTCCAAGCACAAGATCCTCGAACGGAGAAAGCCTTCCCGTTGCATATTTTGATAGATATCTTGATTCAAGTTTGCCAAACAATAGCCCACACTCATTCCAGAGGCGTCATTCACAGGGATCTCAAACCGGCGAATATCCTGACAGGCGAATTCGGGGCAACCTACGTAATCGACTGGGGACTGGCGAAAGTGTGGGGGGAACCCGAGTTGAAAAAGCCTCAAATTAACAGGCAAGAGAATCGCGACCTAACTCCGGCAGGTCGACATTATGGAACCCCACTCTATATGGCGCCAGAACTAGCCCGAGGGGATGCTCACATTGATGCGCGGGCGGATATTTTCGGACTGGGCAACATACTCTTCGAGATACTCACCCATCGGCAGCTCCTTTATGGTCAAAGTATTGACGAAATCATAGATGAACTTCTCCACAAACCGTTTCCTGCCCCTCGAGATACTGCCCCCGAAAAAGACATTCCACGACAACTGGAGGAAATCTGCATGAAAGCACTGGAAAAAAACAGACGGAATCGTTACCAGACTATGGAAGAGATGATGGAGGACCTACTGAATTACTCCAAGGAAACAAAGCCCTCTATTTCCAGAGAATGAAAAGAGAGCCCGAAGATTTCTTGATTTTGGAACTGTAGCTAATTCGTAAATTAAAAGGTCACTTTGGATTCAAGAAGGGTTTTTCTAAGGTTGTATTTCCTGCACAAATAGCAGAGGCAATTGCCAAAGCAATTGAGTTGTCCTTGGTCGGAACAAAGCGATAGGAAAGGTGATTTCTCACGAACTTAGTGGCTAAAACATCTGCAAA
>CALBIN010000574.1 GCA_937893275.1 uncultured Opitutia bacterium
GTCTGCAACGCCCCGTCTCCGGCCGCCACCGCATCCCTTAACATCGGCAAGCACATCGTCGAGAAGCTCGCCGGGAGATTCTAGCTCAGTAGGAGCGCATGAGGAAAAATCGGCCCCGGGTCAGGGCGAAAGCTAAGCTTCTCCAGACAAAAGGAATGAGTGCACTATTATCGAATCAATAGTAAATCTGCGTACTGTTTTGCCCATCCTAAAACCATTCTGCAGAAAGGATTGTCAAGGCGACCTTTCACCAATCGTGCATTTCTCACGCCAATGAACAAAGGATTTGCCAAAAATCTCATCCATCGGCAAGGTGACGAACATTCTGCTCCCACTTTGCCCGGATGGCGGAATTGGTAGACGCGCTGGATTCAAAATCCAGTTCCCGCAAGGGAGTGAGGGTTCGATCCCCTCTCCGGGCACCATCTCGAAGAGAATACATAGAATCATTCGTCTTCGCTTTCCTGCTCCAACCGCTTGCGTAGTGTCCTCAGGGCTTTCTTGAAATTGAAAGCACCCGCTTCCAGAGTCAGCGACCAAGGATTGGCTACCCGATTTCTCCAAATAGGTTCGAAAGCAACTTCATCGATGAAGGCTTGAGTGAAGTTCCCGTCCAACTGCCTGGAGATGCATGCGAATTTCTTGGCCTGAACCCAGAGACCAGCCAAAGCGGCATAACGGCCCAAAGAGAAAAAGTACTTGGCAGAATTCTCGAAACGCTCTTGTTCGGAAAGCATCAATTCGTAAGCGGCCTTCGCCCCTTTTTCGCAAAAGATCGCGTCGGCTTGATGAAGCCTCCAAGATAAATTTTCGGGATACCTCTCCACCATGACCCCCGAGGTCTTTTCGGCCATAAACGAGTCATCGGAATCGCGGTACACTTGCCATCTTGCCTTTACCGCAAGATTGGAATCGCAATCGTCCTCGGAATCAGGCGGCGGCGACTCGATCTCGTCCCCAAAAGCTGGGGGCCATCCCACGACGGAGAAATCCTCGGGCATGATATCACGGGACAAAAGACCAGCGAGGAAGCAGAGCCCACATGCGAGTGCACAGAGCGAGTGCTTCACGCTCCGAGCCCGTTCGTTTCCAATCCTTTCCAACAACACCTTGATCATTATCCGAGCCATCTTCGCAGATGGGGGGTAATTCAATTGATCGGGAAACAGCTCAATCTGTTCAATTAATTTATAATTATAAAAATCATATCAACAAGACCAAGGAAAACGTTTGGATTGCTTGTCAACACAAATTTGAAACGGCCCGATATTCATCCAGCAGGTACACTCATTCTTTGTTCGGTTTTTTCTGTTTTTCGGGGAAATAGATGCGGCTCATTTGGCGGAGGATTGCTTCCAAGCGCTCGTAATACTCATCGCCCTTGAGATCAGTCTTGCGGGAGCGGTGACGGGCTAGCTCGAGCTCGAGGGCATCGCGCTCGGCCCGTTGCTCGGCAGTAAGCTTGCGTTCGTTTGCACTCGGAATCAAATGAAACTGATGAGCACGCAGCCCATCGGGCAAGAGGCCTTCCTCAGCGCTTTTCTTGGTTACCTGCAAGCCGCGAAACCAGTCCGACTGGGTACCTTTGCCATCACCGTTGTCGTCAAGCAGGGAGTGCTCGGTGGCGAGACGTCCCTCTTCCTCGTAAAAAGCCGCCGTCCGTCGAGCCGCAATGAGCCAGGCCTCGAGGAGGGAGGTCTGGCCGTCCTTGTCGAGGTCGGCGGTGGAATCGCCGATGGCAGTGGCCAAGAAGCCACCGAGGCGACAATAGTTTCGCTCCACCCCACTGCGGGTGGCAGTGATCACCACGCGCCCCTTGGCTCTGAGAGCGTTGAGGAAGGGGGAGCTAGAGGAGGAACAATTGACAATGACCAAAGGCCGTTCGAAACCCTTCAACCACTCGGCCAGTTCGCCGGCCTCGAGATCCGGCCCGTTGAGGTTGAACTTCGCCTGCTTGCCAGCATAGGTACCGTGCCCCAGCAGCACAACCCAAAGGGGTTGCTGGCTTTTTTTCGATTCCTTGGCGAGCATCTGGCGAAAGTCATCCTTGGGATCACCTTTTGTCGCCTTGCCCACTTGGCGGAAGGTGGCCTTGGCTTTCTTGGAAGCCGCCTTCCACTGGTCCGCCCACTTGGCGAATTCTTGGCCGTACTCCTCCGTGCCGGGGGCTCCCGTAACGACGACCACGGAGGGCTTCTCGGCAGCACCGAGCAAGACGACGAGGAAGGGTAGCAAGATGAGGGCGACACGCATCAGGGAAGGCCCTTTCTTCGGCGCAGGAACCA
>CALBIN010000575.1 GCA_937893275.1 uncultured Opitutia bacterium
AGGCCCGGTGAATTTACCATGTCCGTTAAGGACTTGGCATTTCCTCATTTTGGCCATGCCACCGAGACCATCCGTAAGTTTTCCAATGACTTGTTCCTTCCATTGGCGCACCTTTGCGATGTCAATTTCGGGCTCTCCAAAAGATACGCCATGTTCCTCCATGGCTTTCGCATCCTTGATAACCTTGGCAAGGTGCAAGAGAGCTTTGGAGGGTATGCACCCGACGTTGAGGCAAACTCCTCCCAGTGTGGAGTGACGTTCAATGATAACCGCATCTAGCCCCAGATCAGCGCAGCGAAATGCAGCGGCATAACCAGCCGGGCCAGAACCTAGTACAGCAACCTGCGTCTTGATTTCCTTACTCATTGCGAAGACTCAAGCTGTCTCATTTGAAAGTTCACACAACGCCTCCTTGAGGAAATTTAGAAAGCGTACGCCATCGGCTCCATCGATTACGCGATGGTCATAGGAAAGAGATAAAGGCAACATGAGACGAGGGTCGAAGGATTTGCCGTTCCACACGGGTTTCTGCTCAGAACGGGAAAGACCAAGAATCCCAACGTTAGGTGCATTGACGATAGGTGTAAATGCAGTGCCTCCAAGACCACCAAGGCTGGAAATAGTGAAACTGGAGCCCATCATCTCCTCCTTTGTAAGCTTTCCTTCCCGAGCCTTGTCGGAAAGAGAAAACAGGTCTTGGGTCAGCTCTTCTGCAGACTTCTTGTCTACTCCACGTACGACAGGGACCACAAGACCGTTGGGCGTATCTACGGCTATGCCAAGATCGACGTACTTCTTAAGAATCAAACTTTTGCCATCCAAGGACAAAGAGGAATTCATTGGAGGGAGATTCTGCAGAGCTTTTGCCACGGCTTGCATGACAAAAACAAGAATTGTGTATTTTATTCCCGATTCGCGTTTGGCTTCTTCTGCATTCCGCTTCTTCCGTAGGCTTTCCAGTTCGGTCACGTCGACCTCATCCCATTGAGTGACGTGAGGAATCCTAACCCAATTGCGGTGCAGGTTGGCACCCGTAAGCTTTTGGATTCTGGAGAGGGGCTTCTTCTCAATCTCACCGAACTTGGCGAAATCCACTTCCGGCCATGGAAGCAAATCCAATCCTCCGGCTCCGGAATCAAGGCGACGTAAGGCCTCCTTGACGTATTGCTGAACATCTTCCTTGAGAATCCGATTTTTACGGCCAGTGCCCTTGACTTTAGCCAAGTTGACCCCGAACTCTCTTGCTAGACGCCGTACAACCGGAGAGGCATGAGCATATTCCCGGTTTTCAACGAATGTCCCAGATGGCTTGCTCGCACTCTTCTTTGTTGAAGTGGATGCAACTGGCTGAGGCTTTGCTTGGGAGGTGTCGGGAGGTGTGACGGGTTTGGGTTCGGTCGCCGATGAGGTTACCTCGAAAATCATAATTGAGGCGCCTGTAGAGACCATTTCACCAGGGGCGACTTTAATTTCCTTTACGACTCCCTCAAAAGGAGAGGGCACCTCCATTGCGGCCTTGTCCCCCTCAACCGCAATCAATGGGTCATCGACGTTAACTGAATCGCCTACTCCCACGATAACTTGGGTTACTTCAGCTTCATCCGCTCCGATGTCAGGAAGAAGCACTTCCTTGTCTTCAGACGACGGCGCTATTTGGGAAATATCGGTCGACTGGTCTTTCTCTTCAGCTTGAGGAGTTTCGGATTCCGCCGGGGTCAAAACAAGAATCAGTGCCCCCGTAGAAATTTCATCGCCTATGGAAACCTTAATTTCCTCAACGGTCCCGGCCTGTGGAGAAGGCACCTCCATTGCGGCCTTGTCCCCCTCAACTGCAATCAACGGAGTCTCCACATCGATAACGTCTCCCACCTTTACTAAAATCTCGGTAATCTCGGCTTGGTCGGCCCCGATGTCGGGCAAATGAATTTCGCTGCTCATTGCGTATTCTCTCTATGCGAAGAGAGGATTGGTGATTTCGGCGTCGATACCAAATTTGTCGATGGCTTCTGAGACGAGACTTTTTTCCACATCCCCTCGCTTAGACAACTCATGCAAGGCGGCAACTACAACGTATGATGCGTTAACCTCAAAGTGACGACGCAAGTTTGTGCGACTGTCGGAACGACCGAAACCATCCGTCCCCAGAACCTTGTATGAGGAACCGGGAAGGTAGGGTCTGATTTGTTCAGCGTGATTCTTGATGTAATCAGTCGACGCGATGGCAGGCTCTTCCCCCAGAATGTCTGTCACATAAGCGGAACGGGGTTCGGCTTCGGGATGGAGCATATTGTCACGGGCTACATCCTGTCCGTCTCGAGCGAGCTCGTTGAACGAGGTTACGCTGAAAACGTCGGATGCTATCTGGTATTCCTCACTCAAGATTTCGGATGCCTTGATTACCTCGTTTAGAATTGTGCCTGAGCCCAGTAGTTGGACCTTCGACTTTTCACCATCGTGGCTTAGCAATTTGTATATCCCTCGCCTAATTCCTTCCTCCACCCCATCGGGCATGGCCGGCTGATGATAATTTTCGTTCATCAGGGTCAGGTAGTAAAAAACGTTCTCTTGATCCGGTCCGTACATGCGTCTCAAGCCATCTTGAAGAATGACGGCCAACTCGAACGAGAATGTGGGGTCGTAGGCTATGCAATTGGGAATGGTGGAAGCCAAAACGTGGCTATGGCCGTCCTCGTGTTGGAGACCTTCGCCATTTAGGGTGGTTCGCCCTGCGGTTGCTCCCAAGAGAAAACCTCGAGCTTGCTGGTCGCCCGCTAGCCAAGCCATGTCTCCCACGCGCTGAAAGCCGAACATGGAATAATAAATGTAAAAGGGCACCATGGGCAGGTCGTTAGTGCTGTAACTGGTAGCCGCTGCAACCCACGAAGACATAGCTCCCATTTCGTTGATGCCTTCCTGTAGCACCTGCCCGGTGAGGTCTTCCTTGTAGTAAGAAACGGCGTCACGATCCTGAGGGACGTAGTTTTGTCCATGTGGATTGTAGATTCCGATTTGACGGAACAGACCTTCCATACCGAAGGTTCTGGCTTCGTCCGCGACTATGGGTACGACCCGATCGCTGATAGCATCATCCTTCAACAGAATATTGAGGGCTCGTACGAAAGCCAAGGTGGTCGAAATTTCTCTTTTTTGCTCGCCCAGCAGAGATTCAAAGGCCTCAAGAGCCGGCATTTGCAAATCGCCCGTAAAACGAGTGATCCTGCTCGGCACGTATCCGCCAAGCTCTTTCCTTCGAGAATGCAGATACTTGTGTTCGGTAGAACCTTCATCCAGTTGAAGATATGGCAAATTCGGCAAGTCATCATCGGAAACCAAGTCCCCCAGTCTTAAGCGATCTCGCAAGTAAGCGAGTGAGGTCTGGTCCATCTTTTTTACTTGGTGGGCGACGTTTTTGCCTTCGGCGGCATCACCCATGTAATGACCTTTCACCGTTTTGGCTAGGATTACAGTTGGCCGATCTTTAATTTCCTGAGCCTGTTTGAATGCCGCGTAAATTTTTGAAGCCTCGTGGCCTCCTCGGCGCAGGGAAAAGATTTCATCGTCGCTCATGTCTGCCACGAGAGCCGCCGTCTCTGGATACTTTCCGAAAAAGTGTTCTCGAACGTAGGCGCCATCCTTAGACTTGAAAGTCTGGTAATCGCCATCAAGAGTTTCGTTCATCAATTGAAGTAATTTGCCGGAACTGTCCTGAGCCAAAAGTTTATCCCAATTGCTTCCCCAAATCACTTTGATCACATGCCAACCGGCTCCACGGTAAAGGCCTTCAAATTCCTGGATTATTTTGCCGTTGCCCATCACCGGACCATCCAAGCGCTGCAAGTTGCAATTGATTAGAAAGCATAGATTGTCCAACTTCTCGCGGGCGGCGAAGGCAAGACCTCCCTTGGATTCCGGTTCGTCCATTTCGCCATCTCCGACAAAGCAGTAAACACGCTGATTTGAAGTGTCTTTGAGACCTCTGTTATTCAAGTAACGTATAAATCGAGCTTGATAGATCGAGGCTATGGGAGCCAAGCCCATGGATACCGTTGGGAACTGCCAGAAATCCGGCATCAACTTGGGGTGGGGATATGATGAAAGGCCACCGCCATCGACTTCTTGACGGAAGTGGTCAAGATGGGACTCGGTTAAGCGTCCTTCCACGAATGCCCTAGAATAAATGCCCGGCGAAATGTGACCTTGATAGTAAATCAAATCTCCGGAATCACCATTGCTGGGAGCTCGAAAAAAGTGATTGAAGCAAACTTCGTAGAAGGTCGAAGAGGATTGGTAGGATGCTATGTGTCCACCAAGTTCAAGGTTCTTTCCGGATGCTCGAAGAACCATCATTGCTGCGTTCCACCTTACGACTGCACGAATGCGGCGTTCGATGTCAGTATCTCCGGGGTATTCGGGTTCTTCGGAGGTCGGGATACTGTTTATATAATTCGTTGTAATACCAGACGGCATATCAACTCCGGCA
>CALBIN010000576.1 GCA_937893275.1 uncultured Opitutia bacterium
CCAACCCCCGAGGAAGCGGATGCGTTTCTCAAGGATTCCTCCGATCAAGCCTACGGAAAGCTTGTTGATCGTCTCATGAATGACCCTCGCTACGGTGAGCGAATGGCCGTGCATTGGCTAGATCTTGTGCGCTTTGCCGACACGGCAGGATATCACAGTGATAACTTTATGGAAGTCTCCTCGTACCGCGACTACGTGATAGGCGCCTTCAACCAAAACCTGCCTTACGATCAATTCGTAATCGAGAACATTGCCGGCGATCTCATTCCGGAGGCAACTCCCATGCAGAAGGTTGCCTCTGGCTATAATCGTCTTCTTCAAACCACTGAGGAAGGTGGAGCCCAAGCGGACGAATACGTCACCATTTATCAGGCGGACCGCGTTCGAAACTTCGGAAATGTCTGGCTAGCCGCCACCACTGGCTGCGCTCAGTGCCATGACCACAAATACGACCCGATTACCACCAAGGATTTTTATTCCCTCGCGGCCTTCTTCGCTGATATCAAGGAAAAGGTTCTTGGTCGAAGGGCTCCCAACTTTAAGCTTCCATCCGCCACGGCAAGCAAGTGGTTGCTGCCGGTTCAAGAAGCCGACGAGGAGCTTGTCGCCATCAAGAAACAACAGGAAGCCTTGAAGCAGGAATTGTTCTTGAAAGCCTCGAAACTTTCCTACGAAGAACCAAAGCTGGACAAGAAACCTGAACCCGTGGAAAAGATCTGGATTGAAGACGCTGTTCCAGCCGGAGCGAGAGCTCAGGGAGATACGCCATGGAAGTTCGTCACTAAGCCGGAACCCGTGTTTAGTGGGCAAAAATCCAGTGTTCGGGAGGCGAAAGGCAAGAAACAGCATTTCTTTGACGGGGCGAATCCAACTCTTAATTTGACCAAGGGTTCAATCCTCTTCACTTATGTTTACCTCGATACCCTGAATCCTCCCAAGCAGATCATGCTTCAGTTCAATGACGGTAGTTGGGAGCACCGTGCATACTGGGGCGAATCCAAAATTGATTGGGGCAAGGAGGGTACGGTAAGCAAGAGAAAAATAGGACCGATGCCCGAAGCCGGAAAATGGGTGAGACTGGAAGTTGATCCTGCCCAAGTCGGCCTCAAGGCAGGTTCCAAGTTGAACGGCTGGGCCTTTTCGCAGTTCGATGGAAAGGTCTATTGGGATAAGGCGGGGATCATCACTGTCGTGGACCCCACAAAGGATTCCGCGTTCTCCCTAAAAGTCTGGGCCGGCAAAAACAAGAATGCCAAGGATTTGCCCTCTAACGTCCAGTCCGCCCTTAAGATTGCCGAGAACAAAAGAAACGAGGATCAGAAAAAAACCCTTCGCTCCCATTACCTAGCTTATGTCCATCAACCGAGCGCCGGTAAGTTCGCCAAGGAAAAGGACGAACTCGCCAAACTGAAGGCCAGAGAGGAGGCCATGACAAAAGGTTCGGGCGAACGCTCCATGCTCGTTTCCCAATCCACGAATCCACGCATGGTGAAAATTCTCCCTCGAGGAAACTGGCTCGACAAGTCCGGCGAAGAAGTAAAACCCGCTATACCGTCTTTCCTGGGCACGCTCGAAACGGGCGACAAGCGAGCCAGTCGAATGGACTTAGCCAAGTGGGTCGTGTCCAAGGGTAACCCCCTCACCTCCAGAGCATTCGTCAATCGTGCATGGAAGTTATTCTTTGGGTATGGCCTCTCGCGGCGACTTGACGACCTAGGAGGCCAAGGGGAACCCCCGACGCACCCAGAGCTCCTCGATTACCTTGCCGCAGATTTTCGTGACAATGGATGGGACATCAAGCGGCTGGTCAAGCTGATGGTCACTTCAAGCGCATATAGGCAATCTTCAGCCGTTTCCGAAAAGCTGCAGGAGCAAGACCCCGCCAACCGACTGTTCGCTCGCCAAACCCGTTTCCGCTTGGATGCAGAATTCGTTCGGGACACCGCTTTGTCCATAAGCAACCTCCTTTCGCCCAGCATCGGAGGGAAGAGTGTGAAGCCGTACCAACCGGCCGGGTATTGGCGCCACCTTAATTTTCCCGCTCGTAAGTGGCAGCAATCGAAAGGGGACGAGCTTTATCGCCGCAGCCTTTACACCTATGTCTGCCGGAGCTTCCCCCACCCTGCCATGGTCGCATTCGATGCTCCCAGTCGAGAGGAATGCGTGGCCGAACGACCACGATCCAATATCCCCCAGCAAGCCCTTGTTCTTCTTAATGACCCCGTGTTCGTAGAAGCCGCTCGCGTCCTTGCCGAGCGTTTGCTCATTGAAGCGAAAGGTGATGACGCGTCACGCCTCAGCCGAGCCTTTAGACTCGCCCTCACCCGTGAGCCTACGCCCAAGGAGCGTCAAATCCTCACCAGACTGCTGAACGCACAGCGAGAGCGCTACAAAGCCAATCCTGAAGACGCCAAGAAACTGAT
>CALBIN010000577.1 GCA_937893275.1 uncultured Opitutia bacterium
CCGCCAACTATTACTTCCTCAACAACCTTCACACCGGGGTTACCTACACACTCTTTGCCTTTATTGACCGTAACGGTAATAAAATTCGCGACAATGGAGAGCCTGTTGGCGTTTATAACGGATCTTGGGATGGAAACCTTTCGGGAAATCAAGATCAGATAAACATCACGGTTGTTGATCCTGCCCCTGGAATTACTATTTTGGGGGACTCCGTCCTTGAACTGAGTCCTGGGGAAACCTTTACGGATCCCGGTGCTTTCGCTTATGATGTTTTGGAATTTTTCATCGATCTCGTCGACCGGTCTGGCAATGCAACCAGCGTTATGACAAGCACGGACTACAATGCCACAACAGGTGAAAGCAAATGGGTGGTAAATCAAGATGCTCTCCAAGGCGTTTACCACTTGATATATTCTGCGACCGATTCCTCGGGAAGTACCGGAACAGCCACGAGAATCTTGATAGTTCGGGATATTGTACCGCCAACAATTACCTTGATCGGATCGGATGTTTTTGGCCACGAGTCAGGTGTGCTGTTTGAGGACCCCGGCTATTCCGCTTTCGATGCGGTTGATGGGAATCTCACCGTTATCGTCTCCGGCGTAGTTGGGTCCACCCCGGGCACCTATTATTTGAGCTACTCTGTAAGTGATTTGGCGGGTAATGCGGCAACGCGGATTACTCGCAGTGTGCAGGTCGTTGATACGACGCCACCGCAGATCACTCTTGCCGGTGGATCTACGGTTAATTTCGATCGGGGATCTTCTTGGAAAGATCCTGGATATTCGGCCTACGATTCTTTGGAAGGTGATCTAACCGAGAATGTGACAATCGATGGCTTGGCATCTTTGGACCTTAACCAAACGGGCTCTCATTTATTGACCTACATAGTTTTAGATTCTTCCAATAATTTAGCTTCGTCTGTAAGGACGGTGTATGTGGCCGATTGGAACTTTACGTTAGCCGGCAAGGCAATGGACGGTTACCTTGTTGGGGCGAGTGTAATTTTTGATACGAATGGCGATGGAATTCACGATCTTTCCGCGGCCGTACAGACGGATCAAAGCGGAGCCTTTTCAATTGCTTTCACAAACGAAGAATTTGCAGAGGTTGACAAGGACGGAAATGGGACCATCGATCCCGAGGAAGGCAGGATTATAGTGTCGGGCGGGATTGATTCCTCTACCATGGAACCTTTCACTGGTTCTTATCAGGCCGACGCGAACTCCTCCGTCGTAACACCACTTACCTCGCTTGTTGCAGCACTCCTCGACGAAGGACTTTCCAGAGAAAGCGCCAAAAGCAAAGTAGCTGAAACAATGGGTGTCTTCACGGCCTTGGACATATCTAATTACGATCCGATTGCCGCTGCCGCCGAAGGGGATACAAATTCTTCTGCCGTGCTTGCCGCTAGTGCTCGAGTGGCCAACGCCATTAGGCAGACGGTCGCATTCATGAATTTTGTTTCTGACGGTAATTTTTCCGAGCAATCGACAGCCACCCTTTTATTGACTGAAGTTGCTAAGAAGATAGCAAGCGGAGGACTTTCTCCATTGGGTGACGCCAACGAAATGAAAACGGCTCTCGATACGATTGTTATTGGTTCCGGCTATGCCAATCGAGTTACCGATGCCGACATTTTGGGCGCTGCCCTATTATCTGCCCGGGCTGACGAGATGATAGTCGAAGCATCTTCAACGATTGCAGTACCGCATTCTCTTGCTTCGGAACTCGCTAAAATACAGGCAGTGATAGAAGACAGCGTTGTCTCGGGTTACGATAAGCTGCGCTTAGAGGGTGGAACCACAGCCACTCTTTCGGAATCCCTAACCAAGGATTTGCTTTCCGGGCAAACAGAATCTTTTTCCGGGGTAAATGTTTTTCCACCTGTCGCTTCCAACGGCGAAACTGCCTTGCCATCTGATCGCCATGCAACTGGGTCGGTAGTTTTTTCCGTTGCCGCCTCAGATGCGGATGGCGACAGCATTCAGTACTCTATAACGACAGGCAATTCCGATGCGGATCATGATGGAAAAAACGCGTTCTCCGTGAATGCACAAGGACAACTTCTGATCGACGATTCCGATGATATTAATTCGACTCTTCTGAACGGAGAAGCGAAAATAGAGATTCTTTTGGCGGATGGAAAAGGGCTGTATAGCTCTACAGTCGTTACAATAACTCTTGGGAATTCATTGGCCTTGGGCTCAACTCCAGTCGAGGGACTAACCCAATGGAAAAGATCATCGTGGTTTGGCGATTTTTACTCAAACGGCAGTTCTTGGGTGTACCATCAAAACTTAGGCTGGCTTTACGTATATCCCGATCCTTTCGGCTACTGGCTATGGGCTTCCGGGCAAAATGCATGGCTTTGGACGTCCCCCGAAACATATCCGTATTTCTTCAAATACGGGGGTGGCTGG
>CALBIN010000578.1 GCA_937893275.1 uncultured Opitutia bacterium
CCCTCGAGTATCTTGAGATAGAGGGTGCTCGTTCCCCCGATTTTTCGGGCATGTCGCAGCTGTCCAAGCTTCGATCGTTGGATTTGGACTCCTGCCAACTCACCAATCTTAATTTTCTGGGAAGTTTTCCGCAACTGACTCAATTATATCTTACCGGGAATCACCTTGATTTGAGCAACACCGCCATCAAGCAAACCCTTTTGAATTTCAGTAACCTCATCCAATCCAATCGAGTTAACCAAGGTTGGGGGTGGTCTTCTGGTTCAGTCGAGGCGGAACCCCAGTTACCCAAATCCTTTCAGAACCTTACTTTAGAAATGGCCCGCGTGCAAAACGCCAACGACCCTCAGTCCAACTTGTTGAAAGGCATACATGCCCTCCTGCATATCGTTGAGTCCACCGAGGCTACCGCCCTCAAGGAATTCGTAGTTTCGATCGGGGTCGATCCTTCCATTCGGCAATTCACCCTTTCCGACTTGCCCATGCTGGAAAATTATTCCCACACCCTCAACCGCGACTTCAGCTCGGGCAAGCTGGCCGAGCTTTTCCAAAACTCCATTATTCCGTCTCTCGAGCAAGTAGACTCCCATTTTGCCAAAATCCCTTCCGGCAGCGTAATCATCCTGACGCAGGATCTCACCGGGACCGAGGAACCGGTGACGGTAGATTACGCCGACGTTCTAGTCCTTCGCTCCATTGTCAAACTGATGGCTACCTTTGCCTCCATGCAGTCTGCCTACGATTGGGACTTGAACGCGGGCTTCATCGATGACCTCGAAGACAAACCCGTGACTTCAGACGTAGAAATTACCGCGGAAACCCTGCGCACGCACAACTCCAATTTCGGCGGTATTCGCAACGCCGGTCAATTGGCCAAGGCCAAGTCGTTTCTCGAGAGCGCCATCACCACCTACAAGCTAGCCTCTCCTCTACTTACAGAGTACTCGAGGATGGACAAATCGATCCAAAACGGAACACCCGCCCCGGACAGACTCTTCGTTCTCCCCATTCATGATTTGGACGACGAACAGGAATTTCGCGATGCCTTGGACGAGTTCCAGAAGGCGCTCAACGCTCCCTACGAACTCAAGGACGACGACTGGAACGATCCCGACCTAGTGTTCAATACCGAAGACGATGATATCATCGCCGAGAGCGAAACCATAGACCTGAGCCGTTTCTTTGCCGGCAAAGTGGACCTCGCCTCGCTCTTGCCTGCCAGCAAGGGGAACGATTTCACAACCGACATAGTGACGGACCCGACGATGGGTGGCTTGTTTCCCCAATTTACGCAGGCGCGAGTATCGAGTGAACTTCTGGAAGCCAAACTCGTTCCGGGGAAATTTGAAGTCACCATTACGGTGGTGGGTTCCGGTACGGTTACGGGGGCGGGTGTTTATCCCGAGGGTTCATTCGTTGGTCTTTCGGCTACGCCTTCCGCCGGTTACGTGTTCACCGGGTGGAGCGGAGGTGCCTCGGGAGGAAACAATCCGCTCACACTTCATGCCTACGCATACTCACAAAAGAATGTTGTCGCCAATTTCGCCAAGGTCGCTGCGTCTTCCCAATGGATGTGGCACGGGGCGTTCCCGTGGGTCTACTCCTATGCCGAAAATTCTTGGTGGTACATGAAAGCCGGGACGGACGGCAAGTTTCGCGCTTGGAAGCAGGGCGACAAAAAATGGTATTCCTTTGATGAAGCCAGCCAGTCGTGGATCGTCATCTCGGGGCAAGGTTCAGAGGAAAACAAAGCGGGAGATACTTTCACCGTACTCGATCTGTCTTTGGAGATGTTATGGGTGGAACCGGGCGCCTTTGATATGGGTAGCCCGACGAGCGAACCCAATCGACGATCTGATGAGACTCAGCACCAAGTGACCCTCACCAATGGCTTCTGGTTGGGCAAGCACGAGGTGACGCAAGCCCAGTGGGAACAGGTGATGGGAAGCAATCCCAGCAATTTCAAGGGAGCCAATCGTCCCGTAGAGACGGTGTCTTGGAACGACGTAACATCTTTCTGCGAGAAGCTTACCGAACAGGAGCGCACGGCGGGACGCCTGCCTGTCGGAATGGCTTACCAACTACCTACCGAAGCTCAATGGGAGTATGCCTGCCGAGCGGGGACGACCACGGCGTATTCGTGGGGGAATGGCATCACGGCCTCGAATGCCAATTACGCCTACGATGGCTGGGGTACAGGTTTACAGCGAACATCTGACGTCGGGCAATACGCGGCCAACCCTTGGGGCTTTCACGACATGCACGGCAACGCATTTGAGTGGTGCGCGGACTGGTATGGGAATTACCCAACCGGTGCAGTTCGCGATCCTGTCGGTCCTGCGGACGGCTCCTACCGCGTCCTTCGCGGTGGTTCCTGGACCTACGCGGCGTACAGCGCCCGTTCCGCGATTCGGTCCGGGAAC
>CALBIN010000579.1 GCA_937893275.1 uncultured Opitutia bacterium
CGATAAAGAGTTTGCCGTACTCTACGATGGCTTCCTTGTGCTTGTCGCTGTTCTCAAGGGCGTAACCAAGCCCGAACTGGGCATTGCGCAACCACTTGCTTTCACCGAAACGATTCAAGAACTCTCGATAGGTTTTGACGGCTTGCGTGTGCTCGCCGGTGAGAGCCTGAGTTTCGCCAAGACGCATGGTGATGGTCTCGGATAAGACGGGATCCAATCCGGAAATCTTAGCAGCGGCGGCAAAATGGTCTCGGGCCGGCACAGTCTCCTTAATAATGAATCGCGACTCTCCGGCCTGAAAAAGCATGGAGGCACGCAATTTTGATTTCGGGTAGTCCACGAGAAGTTGCTCGAACATTTTTGCAGCGAGCTCATGATCCTTTTTCTTGAAGTGGGCGCTAGCCAATTGAATGCGGATGGATTCCTTAAGGGAGTCATCCTCGACTGTCTTCAAAGTCGCCGTCAACTCAGCAATGACTTCATCTTGGGCACCGACATCAATATTGAGCTCTGCCATTTCGCTCTGAACCTTGACTACCAGGGGACTCTTCGGGTGCGTAGCGAGCAATTTCTCATAGAGTTCGGTGGCCTCCTTGTTTCGCTTTCGGGCCCGCTCGGCCCATGCCCATTCGTAGAGAGCTTGGTCGGCAAACTCCGATTTTGGATATTCCTCGGTTACTCGCTTGAAGTAGGTGGATGCATTTGCCCAGTCTTTCAGCTTAGCTGCAGACAACCCCGAATAGTATACGACGAGGGCTAATTTCTCATGCTCCTTGAACTGCTTGAGCATCTTAGGGAAGTGCTTTGTGGCCACTTCAAAATTCTCGGCGTTTATCAAGGATATTCCATGTTGCAAGGCGGCGTCGGAACCAAGTGGATCATTGTGCGGAACTTTGGAAAAATGCTCAGACGCTTCTTCATACTTCATCTCAGTCGCATTGACCCATCCAAAATAGTAATTAACACGCGTACGTTGGGCGGGAGCAGTCTTATTAAAGGGTGCGGCATTTTCCTTGTCCTCCTTGAGGAATCGCTCCAAGGCGGTTCGGGCTCGGTTTAAATCACCCGTTTGAAAGGATAATCGTCCTTGTTCGGAAAGAGCAAGGGGCATATGAGGAGTAACTTCGGGATAATGATCGACCAAGGTGAGCAAGTGCCCGAGAGCCAGGTCCCGTTCTCCCAAACGGTCGTACGCCACAGCCAACTGAATGAGCGCGGTATCGAGGTTCGGACCCATTGTAACCTTGGGTTTTTTCTTCTCTTTAGTTTCGACGCATTGGGCTACGAAATCTTCAAGTGGCTTGAGTGAAGCCTTCCACTTTTCTTGACGGAAATGACAATCACCCACGACAAACGACAATTGGGCGAAAAACTGGCCTTCGGGCTTCTGGGCCAGCAATGGTCCCGCACTGGCAAGAGCTTGTGGCCAACGCTTTGCAAGGTGATGGATCTGGGCAATGCGCATCCGAGCGACAAAGACGCTGGCATGGTCCTTGTGCGCATTGATAAATTCCGTGAATGCCTTGGCCGCTTCGTCTCCGCGGTTGAGCAGGTACAGATTCTCACCACGAAGAAAACGAGTATCTCCTGCCAGAGAATGATCGGAAAAAGCTTTAAGGTAAGAGTTTGCAGCGTTGAAACTATTATCATAGTCCTTAAGCTTGTGCAGGCAGGTGGCGCGTTGAGCCATGACCTCAGCCATTTGCCCGAAGACGTGCCGACTCTCAATTTGTTGCAGTGCCGCCTGAGCAAGTTTCCAGTCGGGAATCTTGCTCGCTATGAGGGCATTGGCATAATCGAATTGTATATCGTCAATAAGGGCTAATTTGTTCGCCTTATTCCCCAGACGCTTAATGTAATCGCCTAAAATTTGAGCGGATCGGTCGAAGTTGTCCTGACGCCTAGAAAAAACCCTCGCCCACCAAAGGTTGGACCGTGCAGTCACCGGGCTATCGCCCATCGCCAGAGGAGAAAACTTCTTGTCCGCCTTTGCATATTCTTCCAATTCGAGAAGAGAACGAGCCACATAGAACTTGGCATCTTCGACATATGGAGCGGGTTTGCCTTTTTCATCTGGTTTGGCCAGTTTCAGATAAGCTTCGAAATCCGGTATCGCGAGCTCGTATTTCTTGAGTCGAAAACGAGTGAAGCCCAGCTGGTATTGACACTCAGCTCCATCGTTTCCGGACATTCCGGGAAGAGCTGCAGCAAAGGCAGGCTCTGCCTTCTCGTAATCCTTCAATATCGTGTGACACTCGCCAAGAAGATAGGCGGAAAGGGTTTTCCATTGGGGAGAAGTCTCCAATGCGGAAACCTTCGCAAGCGATTCGACGGCCTCCTTCGTTTTTTTCGTTTGATAGAATGCAAAACCACGCTGGTAAAGGGCTCGCGCCGCCTGACTCGCACTGGGCTTGGAAGCCGACAACTTGCCAGTCCACTCAACAACCAATACCCATTCCGACTTTTCAAAGGAAACATCGCAAATTGCAGCTAGAGCGGCAGTCTTGAAGGACGGGGTCTTCAGATTATTCAGCTGAGCTATGAAAAGTTTCCGTGCCTCTTCTTTCTCGCCTGAGTTCAACATGCATTGGCTCTGCAGCATGATCAGTCGTTCACGGTTTATCGACTTTTCCAGATTAGGTTTGGCCAACAACGTCGCGAACTCCGGCATGGCCTTGTCATAAAGCTTCAGCGCGTACAGGCTGAGTGCCAAGCCCCTTCGAGCCAAATCAGCCTTGGGGTGAGCACCGTTCTTTTGCAGAAATTGCTTATACTGCTCAACGGCAACCGGGTACAGCTTACGATTGTAGGCAGCATTGGCGATAAAGTACTGTTCAAGAAGAGGATCATCCGCTGCGGGCATCGATAAAGGGAAGATCGAAACCAATCCAAGGGTAAGATAAAAACACCCCTTATACGCCATCCGAGTCATGTCTTTGGGATAAAAATAAGCTCGGCCTTAAAATAACACTAAGCACAAGTGATTAAGAGAAAGAGAAAATTTCATTGATATATGGCATTATGGGAATTAACTAAGCTTGGAATTCCAATTCAACAAGCATCAAAGTTAATATTTATTAAGAAAACAAATAAAGGTGATAACACCAAAAGATAGGTTGGAAAAACAATTCTTTTTTTCTATTCGCAAAGCTCAGACATCAATCATGGTCAAAAGATTAAAGATACTTTCATCGTCATGAACCGAAGACAATTCATCACTTCGTCCGCCACGACTGCATTGGTCTCTTCGCGCCTACTGGCCAAACCGAAGGAACGTAATCCTTTCTGCGTCTTCACCAAACCTTTTCAATCGCTTTCATACGATGAACTGGCCGACGTCGTTGCTGACTTGGGTTTAGACGGGATAGAGGGGACCGTACGTCCCGGCGGTCACGTAACACCTGAGCAAGTGCCTGAAGAACTCCCAAAAATGGTCGAGGCCCTGCGAAAACGAAAGCTCGACCTGACCATCATGGCCTCGGGCATCAACAACGCGGATGACAAACTCAACATCCAGCAATTACAGGTAGCCGCAAAGCTAGGTGTGAAGCGATATCGGATGGGCTATTACAAGTATGATTTGAAGCGCCCTATTGCCAAACAACTTGACGAGCTTCGTCCGACGCTGAAAAATCTTGTAGCCCTCAACAAGGAACTGGGGATTCAAGCGATCTACCAGAATCATTCCGGAAGCAACTATGTCGGAGCCCCGTTGTGGGATCTGAGTAAACTATTCGAGGGGTATGACTCCAAGTATATTTCCGTTGGTTTGGACATGGCCCACTTGACGGCCGAAGGCACT
>CALBIN010000580.1 GCA_937893275.1 uncultured Opitutia bacterium
GGGGGATACGGTAACGGTAAAGACGTCTGAAACGGTTTGTCCGTTGGAGGTTCCCGTCACGGTGATGGTTGCGGTTCCCGATTGGTTTGCCTGATAGGCGAGGGTCAGAACGTTTCCGTTCACGGCGGCAGTGACGAGCGATGCATTGCTCGAGGTGGCGTCCTTTGTGATGGACGCGTTGTCGTCGTCGATGTCGTTGAAGACGTTGCCGAGGGCGATGGTGGCGTCGGCAGCATCCTCGGTGGCGTTCAGATCGGCTAGGCCGTTGGCAACCACAGGAGCGTCGTCCACAGGGGATACGGTAACGGTAAAGACGTCTGAAACGGTTTGTCCGTTGGAGGTTCCTGTTACGGTGATCGTTGCGGTTCCCGATTGGTTTGCCTGATAGTCGAGAGTCAGAACGTTGCCGTTCACGGTGGCGGTGACGAGCGATGCGTTGCTCGAGGTGGCGGTCTTGGTGATGGCTGCGTTGTCGTCGTCCACGTCATTGAAGAGGTCGGCCAAGTCTATGGCGGGGGCTTCGGGGTTCTCGTTTGCAGATAGGTCGGAAAGCGCGTTGGTCACGACTGGGGCGTCGTCGATATTATTTACGCTTATGAAAAAAACTTTATCGAAACTAGCGTTATGCTCGTCGTAAACCCTGACACGGACGCTAAGTGTCGCATTAGCTTCTCGATCGAGTATTGCAACCGTCCTGAGCGTATCGTTTGCGTCAATGGAAAAAGATGTGTTGTGTTGGGAACCATTGCCATCGACAAGAGAGTAGGTGTACAGCATGGTAGCGTTTGGATCGTCTGGGTCGGTAGTGGTGAATGGACCAATAAGGGTGCCCACGGGTTGATTCTCGAAGAAATCTAGCTGAGAAAGGACAAGATTGCTGGGTGGAGAATTCTTCGAGGAATTTCTGAGACGAAAAAGAAACAAATCAGCACCTGCAGATGAGTTGATGTCAAGGGTACCCAATTTCATCTCTCCATAGCATTGCGCAAGAGCGAACAAAGATCCATCTTGGTCTGAAGCCAAACCAAAGAGTTGCTCGGAAGAAGAACCACCAAACGAACTGGTAGATAGGTGTGAACCGTTGGCGTCAACGAGAACAACGCAGGCATCATTTCCACCATTGGAAACGAGAATTTGATCGCCAATTTTGGATGTTCCATTGAAATAACCGCCAACGGCAACAACGCCATCAGGCATAAGGGTGATCTCATTAAAATTCTCATTTCCCGCGCCACCATATCCTCGAACCCAAGTTACGGATCCATTGGCGTCCATTCGCAAGAGAAAGGCATCTTCGGACGAACCGTTTGCATCTAACGCATGACCATCTACAAGTAGATCATTACGAAACCTACCTGCCACATAAACATCACCGGCAGTAGAGGAGGCGACGGCATGTCCGTAATCAGAATACTTGCCGCCGACTGACCGAATCCACACGAGGGAACCGTCGTGGGAAAATCTGGCCACAAAAGCATCTCGGGAGGAGGAGTTTGAGTCTAGGACGAAATCTCCAAGACGGATTTGTCTTTCGAAATAACCAACGGCGAATATGGAATCCTCGGTGACGGAGAGGGACTCGATGCGGTCGTAGCCAGTCCCCCCCCATCTGCACGCCCATACAGGATTTCCATTACTGTCGAGGCGGGTCAAAAAGGCATCATCCGATGAACCGTTGGCTTCAACTGAAAGGGCTCCGAAATTGACCTCTTCCCGAAAATAACCTGCTAGCACAGAACCTCCGTTCGGGAGCGATGCCACTGCTGTGGCACCGTCGTTTGCCGTCCCGCCGAACGTCTTCCCCCATAGCAGTGAACCGTTCGCGTCATAGTGGAGAAGAAGTGCGTTATAACTCGAACCATTTGTGTCTATGTCGATACTCTCCCCCGTATCGGTCTCAAAGGCAAAACTGGGCGAGTTTGTTCTTCCCGCGATGAAGACTCCACCATTACTGGCGACTGAGATTGATTCCGCATATTCCGACCTGTTGGACCCGAAGGAACGCGCCCAACGCACATTCCCGTCATTGCCGACAAGTGAAAGAAAGATATCGCTACTACTACCATTGCCATCGAGTGAGACCCCGCCGAACTTCGAACTACTGTGAAATTGGCCCGTCAGGTATGCTCCGTCATCGGGATGTGCGGCAATGCCTCTAGGATAGTCACTTGATGTTCCACCAAAAGACTTCGCGAAATCTATCACATGATCACCAGGACGAACCTGAAACACCAAAGTTTGCAACCTTTCGGTCAAGCCATCGGAAACACCAAGAACGACACTGTCGTCCCCAGCGAAACCTTTGTTTGGTCTATAAGTGAAGCTTGGCTCATTCCCCACGGATCGAAGGAGCACCATTTCCCCGAATCTCGGCGCTTCCACCACCCGCCAAACAAGGATGTCTGCGACGGGATCACTTGCCCGCAAAAGAGGCCAATTAGGAATACGAGGAAACCAATCTGCATTCACGCCAACGACAATCTCATCAGAGCCTTCTAGTACGGGGGGCGAGGGATCTGCCACTGGTTGCACTTCAAAAGAGCCACGGACCAAACTCGTCTTCCCCGTAGCGTCTGTAACCCGAACGGCAAAAGAATCCATCCCGTGAAAATCAGCCTCTGGTGTATATCGAAAGATAGTCGGCGACAGACCCGTGCCGTTGACCTCCAAAACGCCTTTTGCGGGTGCCTCTGCCACACTCCATGTGAGGGGTCCTGCCTCTTCAGGATCGGACGCATTGAGGTCATTGGCGGTCAAGTCTTGAAAGATATTATCTTCATCAAGCGAAAAGGTTATAAATGAGTTGGTCTTGTCTTGCACCACCTCATCGGCCGAAAGCGCCCGATCATAAACCCGCAAATCATCGATAAGACCACGGTATCCACTATGACCCACAATGAAGGGATCGTTTTGGGACAACTGATGCGAATAATTCTCTTTGGTCCCCTTGAGTTGCCCATCAATAAAGACATATTGTTTTTGGGCATTCCCATCGTGCACAAATGCTAAATGAAGCCAATCGCCATTGGCTTTAATTGCTATGCTGGATCTAGTGTCTGCTCCGTGGTTATAGCCGGTCCAACAATTACCCAATACCATTAAGCCCCAACCCTGATTTGAATAAAATCTACCCCAGCGAGCAATCCATGCCAAGCCACTCGAGTTCTCATTGCGCAACCATGCGGTCATGGTGCGTGGTTGATTCCCGTAGGGCAAATCTTCGCGAGGGTAACGAACTTCACCGCCAATTATGCGTAGGGCACCCTTGGCTTTTCCAAATCTATCTTCCCCGAAAGTTAAATTACCTGATTTTGAGATAGGCTCATCCTTGAGAATAATATCGCGGTAGTCCTCATCGAAAGTCCAAGAACGCAAAAGTCCGACGGGCAAACTTGAACGATTCAGAATCACCGGCGGTTCGTCCACATCGGCTACGTTCAATGCGAACACTTTTTGGTCAGTGGCGTTCTTGTCGTCCTTGACTTGTATCCTGACGGAGAGGTTTGGCGTCGCCTCATGGTCAAATGGTGCCTTGGTTCGAAGAGTGTTGGCAGCGACCGTGAATTTATCGTTGTCATCAGAACCGACACCGCTAACGAGTGAGAAAGATAATGTGGCGTTTGCGTCTGGGTCTGTAGCATTCAGGTCAGCGACAACAGTCCCTGGATTCAGGTTCTCAGGGAATGTGGTATTGGAAAGTCCAACGAGGACGGGCAAGACATTCGAAAAAGCCATTAAAGGAGCAATACTAACAAGGAGTACGGCAAACCCACGCACACAACGAAAGGTCCAAGACCGGGAGAGTTTGGGCTGCGGGTTGAGGATTAGGTCTGTTTGGCGGGCTTTCACCGTTCGGGTTCCGAACTTAGGGAAAATGGCATATCGAAGCAAGGAAGGACGGTGAGCCTCCTCCTTGCGAATCTTTCGTTTGTTGTTGCTTGGGTAGGTTTTCATCTGCGGTTCGCCCTAGTTGCGGTTCATCTTGCTTTCCTCCAAAGTTATAGACGGACGCGTGAAGATCAATCGGAAAAAAAACATTGAAAAAGTAAAATGATGGATGTGAAGCGGTTCGAAATTCCGGTAAGTTTCCTCAACCTATTAGCGAAAAAGTCCGAAATCTTTCATTTTCGTTCAATCCAGTCGCAAAATCTTGTCCTAACCCCATGCCGGGGAAGTTGATGTCTGGGTGCTTTTTTTCGGTTGGGTATGCGCTTCCGTGCATTGTGGGCTTCCCTTTTTGGCCTGCATGTCTTTTGCTTTCACCTAGTGAAAGTTAATGGAATGTTTAGGTCGGCCGTTGTCGGCTTTTTTCTGCTCGGCCGCGTCTTTGGGGCTGAGCCTTCGGGCGGGACGCTCTTGGAGGGAACCGGACAAGAGACCTCATGGCATCGGGTAGAGAGCGGTGAACCCGGTCCGGTGGTGATGATTGTAGGGGGTGTGCACGGCAACGAGCCCGCCGGTGCCCGTGCAGCCGAACAAATCAGGCATTGGACGCTAAAGCGGGGGGAGTTGATCGTGATTCCCCGGGCGAACGTCGGTGGCTTGCGAGCCCGCATCCGTTTCGTTCCTAATCGTTCGCCTGCCACGAGGGACCTCAACCGCAATTTCCCGAAGACCGACGACGAGAGCGAGACCGTGGGTGATCTTGCCGCCGGCATTTGGCGATTGGTCGGGGAATGCAAGCCCGACTGGTTGCTCGACTTGCACGAGGGGGCGGATTTTTACCAGATCAATAAGAAGTCGGTCGGTTCCTCGATCATTCCCACCAAGGGCGTGGGGATGGAGGTTGCCGTGCAAAAAGCCTTGGCGGCTGTCAATGCCACCATCGATGAACCGAAGAAGAAGCTTGTGCGGCTGCGGTATCCCGTGAACGGAAGCTTGGCCCGAGCGGTCCACGAGAGGCTAGGAGCGCGGAGCATGATCTTGGAAACGACGGTGAAGGAGCAGCCGCTGTCTCTCCGCTCCCGGCAGCACCGGATAATGGTTCATGCGATCCTGAGCCATTTGGGGATGGTTAGCTCGGGCGTACACCTCATGGCGAGGCCGCTCGACAAGGTTACCGAGGAGGAACGATCGAGGCGGGTCGCGATTTACGACGCAGGTGGAACCGGTGGGGCGGGAGCTAGGCGACTGGAAGCGATTCTCGGGCAAATTCCGAAGGCTCTGACTCGACGGGTGGGACCGCCCGAAATCTGGGCGGGGGCGTTGACCCAATTCGACTTGGTCGTCTTCCCCGGGGGTAGTGGAAGCCGTCAGGCGGCCGCCTTGGGAAAGGAGGGCAGGGGCGCCGTCCGGCGATTCGTCGAGGACGGCGGCGGCTACCTCGGGGTTTGCGCGGGTGCCTATTTGGCGGCGGAAAATTACTCGTGGTCGCTCAAAATCGTCGACGCCAAGACGGTGGACACGAAGAACGGGCACTGGAAGCGCGGGGAAGGCATCGTGAAGATGGAGCTGACCAAGCGTGGTCGTGAATTACTAGGCGATTTCGGAGGGGCGGTGGACGTGCGCTATGCCAATGGCCCGATCTTCGCTCCGGCGGAAATGGAAGAGCTGCCCGACTTCGAGGCCTTGGCCCATTTTCGAAGCGAACTTGCCAAGAATGGGGCTCGCCCCGGCGTGATGGTTGATTCACCCGCCATCCTGTGTGGGCCGATGGGGAAGGGAAAGGTGATTTGCATAAGCCCGCATCCCGAGTCCGCCGAGGTCCTCCACGGTATCATTCGGAGAGCGGCAATCTGGTTGGGCGCGCAGTAGCGTAGCGGGTGGGGCTCGTGGTTGGCCCTTCTCCTTGGACCTTGCTACTTGACCAAGACGTCATTGTCCCAGTTCTCCCGCTTGGTTTCCTTGCCGGATTCGTCCCAGTGGATCCAGAGGCCGTGGCGCTTGCTCTCGAGGAAGCCTCCTTGCTGGTTCTTGATTCCGTTCAGGTGCCAGAAGAAGCAGGGGCCGTTTTCCTTGCCCTCGATGAAGTGACCCAAGCCCAATAGTTTTCCGTTGGGGTGCATGCCTTTGGCCCAACCCGTGAGAGGGGCTTTGCCTCCGAGGGTATGGGCTTTTCCCGTGGTGGAGTTCCACTCGAGATTGTCGAACATGGCGGCATCGGGGAGCAATTCCTCAACGATCTCGGCGTCCGATAGATCTACCTTGCTTACTTGTTCGAGAAGTTGCGCGCGGGTTTCGGCGGAAGCCGCGTCGCTGTCGGATCCGGCGGGTTTGTCGCTACAAGCGTTGAGTAGAATAAGCCCGGCTAAGCCGAGGGAAATTAGGTAATTCATGAGAAGTATCTTTATTTGCTCCATTCGAGCATCCGCTCGATGGGAAGGCGGGCCTTATGGCAAATATCCTCGGGGATTTCAATCA
>CALBIN010000581.1 GCA_937893275.1 uncultured Opitutia bacterium
GTCGAACCTGATCTGATACCGGCACCCGAACCGGCATAGGGCCGTTAACGGCAGACCACTAGCCAAGTCATGGCCCGCCAACTGATCTTTACCAGTGCCCCTCAGGGTCTGGAGCCTGGGAGATCGGGGTATTGCACGGTTGCCCGTCACAAGGATATTCGGAGTCGACTTGTTCGAGAACTGGAGCGGCTCAGTGTTTATGACTACAACCAACAGGGCGATGGTCCCAAGGCCAAAGTCGCTCTCTTCCGAAAACTGGCCTTGGGTTCGGAGGAGTTTTTTGTCGTCAGCCGAATCAGTGACGCCGGTCTCGACTACACGAATCGCACCAATTACATCGCCCACCATCTCATTCTCGACAGCTTCGAGATTGCAACCGTTCCATCGCCCGCGGAAATTCTTGCTAATTGGAATGGTTGGAAAACTAAATGGGAGGAAGGACCCCGCTACCTCGAGGATTCAGAGGAGATAGACCTTACACCATTCAAGTCCCCGGCACTCATCCCTGCCAACGGTTGGCTTGCGGCAACCAACGATCCCGGTAACGCTGCAATTCTGGTTTCACCGAGCATGAAAAAACCCGTGCTTTTGGAGGTGGATCCCGGCCAAGAGGAGAGTCTTCTCCAGCTGTTTGCCGAATCCTCCGCCCTTCACAAATTATCGTTAGATGCTTGGGACTACTCTTTTACTACCTTTCTTCAAGAAAACGATGATGCTAAGATTTTCTATTGGATCGGAGCCCGAGGTCAGCCTGCTGCCGAGCGCTTGAAGCAGGGCGGAGCCCCCAACTACTTGGATCTTCGTGATTTTGCTCAGAGCAAGGTTGTCGATCCTATCGACGACGATCTTGCTCACGTTGCTCGCAAGGGGCCCAAGGCGAAAGCGTCCGGGGCCAAATCCCCGAAAACTCGAGCAAAGGCTCCAAAGGCGTTTTCCGATCGCGAAATGGCTCAGTTCCAGCAAGCGGCGTCCAGTTACACGGCATCGGCCGCACCGTCTGGTTCCACCGTTTCCGCACAGGATGGATCATCTGCAGGCAAGAAGCGAAAAAAACGTCCGTGGCTCATGCAGTTGGCGGTTATTTCGACAGCTCTGTGTTTGCTTGTCGGTTTGGTTGTCGGTTTAGCCTATAACTTAGGTGACTTCCTCAATAAAAACGGGAATGAACCCGATCCGGATAACCCACCCATTGTTTCTCCAGTTCCTGATGTCACTCCCGAGTCTCCCAGTGGGGAACCAGTCGTCGAAGGGGCTACTTTGATGGTGGGCAAACCCGGGGTAGTCGTGTTGAGAGAAAAGGACGAGTTCCTTGACTGGGTAAAGTTTGACGTGGGTAGTCCAGACCCCATTACCGTTGATTTAAATAGACAACAGCGGAAAATTTATCGTGATTTCCTTGGCACTCTCGGACCTGACGACCAACTCCAAGTTACCCTTGTGCAGAGAGATGGTGAGTTGACCATAGAGACTTTGGGCGAAGTTCGTGAATTACAACTGATGGGCGAACCGTTTGAAGAAAATATCTCAGGAGAACACGCAGTTAGTTTGGATGGAAACATCGTCACTTTCAATATTCCTACGAAGGGCGAACTCACCTACGAACTTCCATCCGACCGTCCGGAACTCCGTGAACAAATCGAGAGGTTAGTGGTGGCTTTAAATGAAAATCCGAGCATGGGAGTTCCCTTGAAACTGCGTTTGGAAGAAGGGCGCATCGTCGGTATCGATTCCATAACTATTCCAC
This sequence comes from uncultured Opitutia bacterium, assembly GCA_937893275.1. Lineage (GTDB taxonomy): Bacteria > Verrucomicrobiota > Verrucomicrobiia > Opitutales > Seribacteraceae. Next base: position 1,745 of record CALBIN010000581.1, read on the forward strand.
AGGTTGATATCGATCCTGTTCCTCCGTTTCGACCCGAACCTACGGGCGAATCCAGGGTCGTGTTACTGGATGCCCCGAACGCCGCTACAATCTTGCCCGACCAGCGAATTGTTGAAATCAATGTGGATGGCGTCCGTAGACTGCCTTACACTTTTCGTGCCGACGAAGAAAAACGTATTCGTGACTTGGTTGCCTATTTGGAAAAGGGAGGCAAAGGATTGAAGCTTAATGCGCGTGTAGACGGAAACAAAATCACTGCTCTCGAATTTACTATTCCTGCCGCTGCTGTCTCTGTTGTTCCAGTGGGACCGGATCCTTCGGGTCCCTTGGTCCGAACTCCAGAATCTGCTTACGTCTTGTGGTTGCCGGCCAAAACATTGCCGGGAAAACCCGTGCGTTGGCAACTTGATCTTCCGAGCAGTGGATCGGTAAAATACGAGCAACCGTCCTTTTCGAGCCTTTTCGACGCACTCATGAGAGCTTTTATTGGCGTCGAGCAAGCTCATGTCTGGCAGACGGACTTTCACGGACCTCAATCTTTTTACAATCTTGCGGATGCTGCGGATGATTTTGAGGCATTTGCAGTTGAAGTTGAACCCGATCGGGTCGATCCTGAGAGTCAGGCCCGCTTTAGCCTGAAGACCTTGGGAACTGGCCGCTCTATTTATTCATTGGAATTCAACGTCAAGAGGGGAGTGTCTGTGGAAATTGATTTTTCCGCAGACATGGCGAAGAATGCAGCTGACCGTGGATTCGTTCTTCGCATCCCCAAGGGAACAGACAGTTGTATGGATTTATATTTTGTTTCAAATAAGCATTTTGTCGCCGAACTGGGTTATCCTCCAGTCCCGAGAGGCGAGCAGTTGAAACTTTCCGGCTCAACGTTGAGGTTTCTCCCGTCATGGCCTTATGGACAAAATTTCCATGTCTTGACCAAAGGCAAGGGTGGATCCCATTCTCTGGGTGTCGCTCCTGCGTCGGGGGCTGGCGGAACTCCACGCCCGGATGTATTTTTCTCCCCAAGCATGCCGTCCACGACTGCATTCGTGATGGGGTACGTTCAAGGTTTTCCTAAAGCCCTTGTCATACCAAAACAGGGGTCGCTACCCGTCAGCGAGATCATGATGAACGTCGAGTATTTTGCATCCCTTGGTGGATCGTTTCAGTCGGAAATAGCGAAGTACGACGCTGAAATGAAAAGATTGTCGGCTACCTTGCCCAACCCCCAAGTCTACGACAACTTGCGTATGTTCGGTCGCAACGCCGCCAAGTCGACTGATTATTCTTTAGGTTCTTCTTATGGCCAATACCTGCTTGAGGTCACAACCAAATTTGCTCAGCAAGCATTTGGATGGGATGATCCGCAAACTATAATGTTTCGGAAAAAGTTAATTGGTTTGAGCGATCCCCAAAGTTTTCATGCAAACGAGCAAGCTCTTGGTCAATTTTGGCAAACGGCAGCTTCCAAATTAAAGGAAGAAGCGGAACGTCACATGGATGGTTTTGGCTATAATGCGGAACGAGCCGATCATGACGTGGACGTTGCTTTTCGCTTGGTGAATTTCTTCATGCATGTAGAGAGAACTTTCGGCATGAAGGACACGAGTTTGGCTGTACAATTACAACAGATTCGGGACTCCTTTGATTCTCCGGAACCCGATAAAGGATTACTTGGAAAGCTTCGAAAAGAAATCTTGCGTATGGGAGAGCAACCGAAAGGAACAGCAGTCGGCCAAAAATTCACGAAGTTCAATAAAGCATACT
>CALBIN010000582.1 GCA_937893275.1 uncultured Opitutia bacterium
CTTGCGATTGATTCGCCTATTACAAGTTTCCGCTAATTTTATAACGAGCATCCCTGCATCCAATACCGGCGGCCGTTCAGGTCAAGCGAGGGTTTCGGAAGTATCGGGACGCCTTTGGGCAGCTTTAGCCAAGAGGCGTGTCTAGGGACCGCTGTGATTTTTTAAGCTGAATAACTCTTTTACGCCCATCCACATAAATATACTAAAACTAAACACACAGCCAATTTCCATTTCGAATCCTAAGAGAGCTACCCCGTAGATTGAAAGGAAGAGGAGTGCTACGGAAAATAAACTTAACCATCCCCAATTTCCTCCCGTGTATCTCCAACCGCTTTCTTTTATTTTCTCTTCTTTTATTTTCTCAACTTCCTCCGAGAACGACTTGTTGTCTTCTTCGCCTGTCTTTTTCATAATCTTCCGCATAACTTCCCAACCCAATGTCGTCAAGGGGGGGGTTGACCCACTTTTACGATTTAAGTCTAAATCAACCTCCCTTTGCGTTATAATAAAGGAGTTGGCGGGTAACACCCCAGGAGAGTGCGAACTTATTCAAACGCAGATATGGATCAGGAAACAATTACTACCGAGGCTCCGGGTATCGATTCGGGAGCAGACACCAGCACAGGCATCACCACCGAAGCCGAATTAGCCAATTCCTTTTTGGAACGGGTTGAGGAGCAACCGGAGGAGAAGCCCACCGAGACCGAGGCAACCTAGCTTTTTCCTAATCAAGACCCGTTTTCCTTTCTAGAGAATACGCTGACTAGGAGCACGAAAAAGCATAGGGTCAGGCTAAAGAGAGGAACTTGCAAGGGCGGAGGGAGGGAGTAAATAATGGCGGTGGCGGGAATCCATACCAGCCAAGTGGAGAGCAGGAGTCGAGCGATCTCGAAGAGGAAAGATCGCTTGGAGGTTGTATCGCGGAACTTGGACCAGGAGAAGTCGCAATCCTTCCATCCATAAAAGAAGGCGGTGATAGGAGCCGCCCAGAGAGTACAGTAGACGAATTGGTCGACGAAGACCTTGGTCGCAATGGTCGTCCAGTTTAGATCATCCCCGAAGAGAAGGCTTTGTAGCCGGTAGAAGGCATCGACGTCGACTCCTCGGGCTCCCCAGTAAAGTAGAAAGAAGACTCCGTGGTACGAGATCATCCCGGCATTGATCCGACCTGTCGCCCATAAATAAAGAAAGGGAATAAAGCCGCCAAAGAAACCGGTAGCTATGAATGAATAGAGAAAGCCGTATGTTCGCTTGATATTCATCACCGCCTCGAAGAATCCTCTCGAGGATTCGAGGAAGTAATATGTAAGCACGACGAAGAGACCAACGGTCCAGAGGACAAGTCCCGGGACTAGGTTGGCCCGGAAACCAGCCGAGCTCATCCTCCACAGAGTGGCCAATGTCGGAAAAAGGAATTCTTTCACCCCTCCCTCCAACATTCCTCGACCGTCAGGTCAAGCTTAGCGAGCAAAGGAAAGTACGAGAAGTATTAGTGTTTCATTGAAACATCCTAATTCAGTAGCTGGCGCGAGGAGACTAAAAGACTTTCAGGCAAGCACGAATCAATAGAGACGAAAACACTGCCAGCAAAATCCAGTTAGCGATACTCTGTCGACGAATGCTGAAACCTAAAAGGCGAAAAATAGCCCAGCCGAGAGTAGTGCACAAAATGAACCCGCATTGACACCATACGACGAATAGCGCCAGAACTGCAAGCGGCGAGAATAGGCTGAGAAGATACGTATCGAGCATGAGTAGCATAACCAGCTCTCGGTCCAGTAAGGCGGCAGTCCACAAGAAGAATGGGCAATAGTATAAAACAATTTGCAGGATGTTTTTTTCTCCCATCCTTGAGGGCGACTTCGAAGTGCTCGGTCGTGGTTTGAAATCCTCCTGCGCTATCCACGGCGCGTCGGCTAGGGTGAACCAGTTCAAGCCGTCTTGGCAGGCTTTATCGCTTAGGGCAAAGTTCCCCACCTCAATATATTGGCGAATCTGAGCG
>CALBIN010000583.1 GCA_937893275.1 uncultured Opitutia bacterium
CTACGTTGCCGAGATCGTGGAATTCCTCCATGCTTCCATCGCCGATCTGGCAATTTTGGAATACCAGCAAGAAGAGTTGGCGCTCCAAGCAGAGGTTACTCCGCCCGATGATGAGAAATACAAAGCCTTGGATCAAAAACAACGCGCCTTGCTCAAGCTGGCATCCAAAGAAGGGAAAATCCTTGTTTCGGTGACTGGGATGAAAACGTATTCAGAACCCGCCGAGTTGATGGAACAAGCGCTTTCTAATCTCAATTCGATCGACGCGCCTGCAGCGGCTGTGAAAATGACCTTTGCCCAAGAGAAGCTCATCGAGAATGCCGAATCCTTGTTTGCCATAATCACCATGCTCCACGGATTGCCTGATATCGATATCTTGGAGCACCGCGATTCCAAGGGTGTTGAGCGATTGGTCGACGTATTGGCGGTCGCTACTGCCCACAAGAAACTTTTCCGTGATACGAACAAGGATGAGAAGGAGTCAATGAAAGCCCTTGCCGGGCAACAAACCGAACTGACGACCCGTTGCCGGGAACTCTCCAGGGCGGGCGAATCTCACCCCATGCTCGAAAGCGCGTCCACTCAGCTTGAGGCGGCAAGCAAAGCCCTGCTTTCACCCAATCGTGATGAGGTCAAGGTCCACCAAAAAGCGGCTATGGGAACGTTGCGGCATTTCATTATCGAGCAGGCTCTGATTCTGGAGACCGCTGCGCCGCCTGCAGTTGCCGAAGATGGGTCCCCGGAAGCCGATGGCGAGGGCAGCGACAGTGAGTCGGATTTTTCCGCCGGGTTTATTGCCGACTTCGTGAGTGGAGAAACACCCAAAGATCAGCGAACGGACTGGAAGGTACTGGGCGAGCGCAACCGGGCCGCCCTGAATCAGAATTTCGCCCGCGAGTTGCCGTTGGAGTACCGGAGGCTGTTGAAAAACTATTACGAGAGGGTTGCAAAATGAATGACACTGACAACGGTAAATTCCGTTATTTCATCATATTTTCGAGCTTGTTCATGTTCGGTTTACTTGCAGCACCGGTTACCGCACAGGAAAAGCCTGCCGATGAAGCCGTTACCCTGGAAGGGCCCTCCACCACGGAAGCCGAAGCTCCCGAATTGACCGAAGAAGCGGAAAATGCCATCGAGCGTGGCCTGAAATTTCTAATCTCCAGTCAGAACAAGGACGGTTCTTGGTCGTCGAAGGATTTGGAAAAGGGCGAGGGGTCAGGCTACGCGATCGGTGGGACCAGCCTTGGATTGATGGCATTCATGGTCGAGGGTCACTTTCCCGGTTTTGGTCACTACGGCAAGGCACTCGAGCGGGCGAAGAATTATCTCCTCAAAAGAGCGGAGGAGTCCCCTACCGGAGCCATGGGCGTGAAAATGTATGAAATCGGGCTATTCACCATCGCAATGTCCGAGCTTTGGGGAATGACCAGTGACCCGAAGGACAATAAAGAGATTCAGGTAGCTCTCGAACGGGTCGTCGAAATTATCTTACGGTCCCAGAACCCGCTAGGGGGTTGGCGATACGCACCGCGACCGGATGCCGGACAGGACACCTCCGTCACAGCCATGGTCTTCGTCTCCCTTGCATCAGCTCGCGAAGCGGGTGTCCTGGTGCCGGCCGAAACAATCGAACGAGTCACCAACTACCTTCGCGATCAAGCCTTTGACGAGCGCAGAGGGGGCTTTGGTTATCAAGGCAAAGGCTATACCATCGCATGCACTTCCGGGGGTGTCTATGCCGCTCAACTGGCTGGTAACCGGGGGAGCGAATGGGTCTCGACCGCTCTCAACACCTTGGAGAACGATCCGAAAATGTTCTCGCGCAAAGACAACG
>CALBIN010000584.1 GCA_937893275.1 uncultured Opitutia bacterium
GAACATGTCGAGGGAACCGGGCAGAAAAAAGCAGTGATCGAAGCCATAATCCGTAGGACCGGTTTGGATGGGTTTGGTGAAATCGGTGTTCTTTGGTCCCTGCACCTTCCCGTCCTTGGTGGTCATACGCGTCCCTAGGTGCCATTTGCCGACGTAGCCGGTCGAGTAACCGCCCTTCCGGAACATATGTCCCACGGTATGTTGGGTAGTCGGGAAGCGCAGGCCGATGAACCCCCATGGTCCGCCCTGTTCGCCCTTGCCGAACCGGAAAGCGTAGCGCCCCGTCATGATGGAAGTTCGGCTGGGTACGCAGACCGAGTCGGTCACGTGGGCATTGGTGAATTTCATGCCCTCTTTGCAGAGGCGGTCGAAGTGTGGAGTGGGGACTTTGGACTTTGCTCCACCGAAGGACTTGACGTCTCCATAACCCAAGTCGTCGGCGAGGATGAATACTACGTTTGGCCTTTCGGCGGCAGACAAAAGGACGCTCGAACAAAGAAGGGTTATGATGCCCTGAAGGTTTTTCTTCATGCTCGGATCTTATTTCTTGATCGGTTGGATGCCGTTTACGTAAACGACGTTGTATCCGCCATCCTGCGATCCCTTCGACCATCCGTCGTAGGCGTTTTTCGCAAGGTAAAACCGGCAAGCTTGCCCCTTTTGGGGCTGATTTTCGTAAGATTGCCCACCCGGAGGCGGAAGCCCCAACCATTTCCACTTGCGGCTCCAATAGCGGACGTAGAGCAGGCTTTCGGCAATCTTGCCTTTCTCGATCTTTTCGATCTTCACCTCGGCTACTTTGCGGTCGTACTCGTAACCGCTTAGTACGGGAATGCCTTCCCGCTCTTTGTAAGAGTAAATGGCCTGCACCTTGCCCACCACGACATGAGTGGCGATTTTTTCCAGTTGTTCCTTCGAGGAGGGAGCCTTCGCCGACCAAATCGAAGGCAAGAAAACGAGAGGAAGCAAAGCAGGCAAAAAGGGGATTGTTTTTCCGTTGATCATGTTTGAATTGGAACGGTTTTTGAGGAGAGGGGCAACCGCATAGGAAAGGTTACGGTTCTTCTTTATTGATCAGGTGACATACCTCGATGCCGTATTTTGATTTCACCTTGACCGCATTGTTTTCCTTGTACGCGGGGGATTCATCCTGCCTATAGGAAATTTCAAGATTCTCGTCGTCGATCCAGCGAACCTCAATGCCTGCAAAGGCCTTCCAATCCTTGTGCTTGCCCATGAGGACGTCCAGTTGGTCCAATTCCTCGCCCGCCTTGCGCAGATTGGCGTTGAAATAGAAGTAGCCCGCCGCTCCTCCGCCCGAACAGGAGAAACTTGTGGCGACGTATTGACCATTGGGCGATTTCTCCTCCTGGATAATTTTCACTTCGTCATTCTCCCGGCTCCCGCCGAAGTCAATGCAGCCAATCAGGAGGATCGCGAGACAAAGGGCCCATGAAATTCGGATTCTCATGGAGCCTTGATCACATCGGAAGGAAATATCGCACGCACCGAGAGTGCGGCATCCAATTGACCGGATACCGGTTCGTACATGCCGTCCTTGCCCATTTTGAGAAAGAGGAGGTACTCGGGGGGGGTGACTACGCTTTTGCCCGCCCGTTTTGGTTTCAATTCCTTTACTTTTCCTTCCTTCTTCGACTTCGCCTCGATCATCACGGGCTTCTTGAGGAAGCTGACCAAGTTCGGGCCGTCCTCGTATGGGGTGGCTCCTTTTTTGTAGCTGAAGTGCAGGACCCATGTGCAGGGGAAGGCAGGTTCCCCCTTAAGGAGCGAACGGGGGTGGAAGGCCGTTTTTTTTGCCTCGAAGCGAGCCTTGTCGAAAATCTTTTCGGACCACTGGGTTTTGGCCGATCCCCAGCCTTCGACGGATCCGATCATCACCAAGTCGGCTTCCTGAAAAAGGCGCTCGTAAGACCACTCCTCCACTTTGCGGGCGAAACCGATGGAGAGAGTGAAGACAAACGAGAGAAAAGTGGCAATCAATGGCCTCATGGATTCATCTTCTCATTTTGATTCGACTAAGCGATATCAAAAACGCTTTATGCGTTGCGAAAAATTTATTCCTCAGAGCGGATAATAAACTTCATTTACAGCCATGCGCTTGCTTATGCTGACCAAGAATTTATTATGAATAAAAATTACCCCCGCAGTAGTATCTCAGGGATTGCTCTTTTGCTTTGCCTGTTCCCAATCGTTTTCGCCTTGGGCGAGGAGCAAGCGGACTTCCGTTTCTCCGACGTCGGCAAGCAGACGGGCTTCCTGCCTGGGGGATCCGGAATTCAGGGCCATGGAGCGGCTTGGGGCGATGTGAACGGAGATGGATGGCCGGATCTATACGTCGCGACCTTTCACTATAAGGACACGAAACCAAATTTGCTCTTCTTGAATCAGGAGGGAAAATTCAGATTGGATAAACAAAGTGAGTTGAGGCTATCCAACAGAGCAACCGGGGTGCTGCTCGCAGATTTCGACAATGATGGCGACAATGACCTCTACATTGCCTCCATGCCTTCTCCTGCGGGAAGCAAATTAGCCGAGCGACAAGGTCATGCCTTTGCTGGGTGTTCCCTCTTTCGCAATGATGGAAAGGGTTCGTTCACAAACGTATCGAAAGGAAATGGAGCGTGCCCAGCGTCATTTGGCGGTCGATCCGCCGCAATACTGGATTTTGATGGAGACGGTCTTTTGGATCTATTGGTTGGTGAAGACCCGAATTCGGGCTACAACGGATCAAAAACCACGAGCTCGCGCTTGTTCAGGAACTTGGGCGACCTGAAGTTCGAAGACGTTTCGCGTAAAGCCGGCATTCCGGAAGGCATACCAGGTCTGGGGGTGGCCGCTCAGGACA
>CALBIN010000585.1 GCA_937893275.1 uncultured Opitutia bacterium
CAAGCCAAACGTCTCGATCAGCTTGCCGAATTTCTTCCCAAGGGAGACTCCGTTCGCGGCGAGAAACTTTTCAATGACCCGGCCAAATCGCTGTGTATTACCTGTCACGTCAAGGGAGACAAGGGCGTGGATTTCGGGCCCGACCTTACCCGCATCGGAGCTATCCGCACCGAGCGTGACCTGCTTGAGGCAATCGTTTACCCCAGTTCAACCATCGCCCGTTATTACGAGCTTGTGACCGTGGAAACGAAACAGGGCCAAGCAGCCGGTTTGCTACGCCGGGATTCCGTTGGCGAAATGGTCCTTGGTCCTGCGGCTGGGGCTGAGCAAACCATTCCCTTCAAAGAGATCAAAAAAGCCAAGTATTCCAACCTTTCCCTGATGCCCGAGGTGTTCGACAACCTCTTGAAACCCGAGGAAATCGCCGATGTGGTGGCTTACCTCAAAGAAGCGAAAGGGCCGGTTTCATCCGCCCCGAAAGATGAGATCCCTCCGCACCATGCAATTAACCTGCCCGGTCTGCATGCCTATGCTCAAAAGAGCATTGCTGCCGGTGAGGAGATCGAGTTCCGGGTAAGCAGTGCCGTCCCCTATGATTTGTCCGTGGTCAGGTTGGGAGCCGATCCGGAGAACCGCGACAAGGATCCTGTCTTGCAGTCCTTTCAGGTCGAACAACCTCAAGCCCAACCGATCCATCCCGGATCGTACCTCCATGTGGCCAAGGCGCTACCGGTTGAGCGCCGCCTTTCTCAATTGACCTTGGAGTGTTGGGTCCGCCCGTTCCAGTTGGCCGGCTGGCAGGGGTTGGTCACCCAGCATGACTATCCCGAACATTGCGGGATCGGGTTGTTCCTTAGCGGGGGCAAGATCGTCTTCGGGACCGGCTCGGGAGGTGCTTACGATCCGACCGCCTTTCAGCAAACCAAGCCCGGACTGATCAAGGCCCACCGATGGCACCATTTGGTCGGTAGTTGGGACGGAAAGAAAAAGCGGATCTACGTCGATGGCAAACTAGTGGCCGATACTTCCTTTTCCGATCCTGTGCGTCCCGGCAAGACCGCTCTGCGTATCGGGGCTTATGGGCAGGAAGGAAAGGCAGTGAACTTCTATAACGGGGACGTCGCGATGTGCGCCATCTACGATCGGGCTTTGAATGAAGATCAAGTAAAGAAACGTTTTGCCGACCGTGGGTTGAGCGTTCCTCAAAACGATCGATTGCTCGCCTGCTGGCCGTTCACTGAGGAGAAAGGAAAGCAAGTTGCCGATGCGAGCGATTTCGGGCGGGATGGCCGGATTATCAATCGGGGGACCTGGATGATCGGGGGACCAAGCTTCAATGCCTCCGCCATCAATCGGCACGACTCGCAGTACGATCCGACCAAGGATGAGAAACGAGGTCACGGGCTCCGTCTGGCGTCCGACGAAATATACAATGCCCGTTGGAAGGTGAGCCATCGCTTTCGCATTCCTCCCGATGCCAAGTCAGGTGTCTACGCGGGGCGCTTTGATTTCAAGTTGCAGGGAAAGCCGATGCGCTACCATACCTCCTTCATCGTGAGGCGTCCCGAGTCCAAGCCGAAGGCCCCGCTGCTAGTCCTTGTCTCATCGAATACTTGGCTGGCATACAACTCGGTCCCTTTTCCCGTAAACCACGGCAAGGGCTTGGTCAATATGGGTACGGGAGGATTGGGCAACAGCCACCCGGGGGCGCCCAAGTACAGTTTTTACAGCGACCACCGCAACGGGCAACCGACTTACAAGGTCGGACTGAAAGTGCCTTGGCCCGCGGGCGGTCCGAACAAGACCTACATCGGCGGAGGGTATAGTCATCTGCTTCGCGGAGAGCGCTTCTTGCATCTCTGGTTGGACAAGCATGGGTATGAATACGACGTCATTACCGACCGGGATCTGGATCGTAATCCGGAAATATTGAAAGGATACAAGGCGATCCTGGTGAACGGGCACAGCGAGTACTGGTCGGCCCGCGCCTACGACGGAATGGATGATTACCTCAAGGCGGGCGGAGCGGCCGTGGTCATGTCCGGCAACACCATGTTCTGGCGCGTGAGTTTCGATGAGACCGGCGAGGTCATGGAGTGTCGCAAGTTCGGCGGTGGCATTGGCGGAAGAAAATTGGCCAAAGTGGGCGAGCTCTACCATAGCCATGATTTCAAACGGGGCAGC
>CALBIN010000586.1 GCA_937893275.1 uncultured Opitutia bacterium
GATAGGGTAACAGATTTACTATCCTATAAAAATGGAGTCACTACGCTTTTTAAGTCCTAAAGAGATCGATGATATTCGCATTGAGTTCGGCACGCCGGCATTCGTCTACGACGAAGCAATCTTGCGTGAAAACGCTCGCACGCTGAAAGCCTTTCCGAACGCGTTCGGCCTCAAGCCTCGCTACGCCATGAAGGCAGCTCCGACAGCCGCTATCATACGGATTTTCAACCAAGAAGGTCTGGGAATCGACGCCAGTTCGGGTCATGAGTTGGAACGTGCCATACGCGTCGGTTTCGGAACGGAATCAATCTCTCTAAGCACACAGGAGATGCCGGAAAACTTCCGAATTTGGGTAGATGAGGGAGTTAGCCTCAATCTATGCTCTCTAAACCAGATTAAGCTCTTCGCGAAGACTTGCCCTGGGAGAACCGTTGGACTTCGTTTCAATCCCGGGCTCGGATCGGGAGGCACCAACCGAACAAACGTGGGCGGACCCGCAAGCAGTTTCGGAATCTGGAAAGAAGACCTCGAAGAGGCTCGAAAGCTCTGCGAGGAAGGAAATTTAGAAGTTACGCGTATCCACACCCACATCGGATCGGGATCGGATCCGGAAGTCTGGAAAAAAGTAGCCGGCATGAGCTTGGACATCGTGAGGCAATTCCCCGATGTCCAGAGCCTGAATCTAGGCGGAGGTTTCAAGGTTGGTAGAATGAGCGAAGAAACCTCTACAAATCTAGGCGAAGTGGGCGGCCCGGTGAAAACGGCATTCGAAGAATTCGCCGCCGAGACAGGCCGTGAACTTCTCCTCGAACTGGAACCCGGCACTTTTCTCGTGGCCAATGCCTGTTCACTTGTGGCCAAAGTCCAAGACGTCACTTCTACAGGAGATGAAGGCTATCGCTTTCTAAAGTTGGATGCGGGTATGACTGAAATCCTCCGACCTTCTCTTTATGGTGCTCAACACCCGATTATTCTCCTGCCCGAGGAATTGGAAGCAAGCCCCCGAGCAGAAATGGAGCAGGTGATAGTGGGACATTGCTGCGAATCTGGCGACTTGCTGACGCCAACCGAAGGAGACCCCGAGGTCTTGGCCACGCGCCTGCTTCCCGAAGGACAAGTTGGCGACTCTTGTGTAATAGAGGGAGTGGGCGCCTACTGCTCCGCCATGTCGGCCAAGAACTACAACTCTTTTCCCGAGGCTCCCGAAGTTCTGCGGCGCGAGGACGGTTCCTTTGCCCTCATTCGGAAACGACAGTTGCTCGACCAAATCCTAGACAACGAATTGGTCCCGTGACCCCTTCTGGCTTACGTCATTTCCCATTGGGCGAACAGGTGCCCGCCAGTGAACACGCCGTCTGCGTGAGCCTGCCCACGATGACCGACGTCTTCGGCTATGAGACCAAGGATCCTAAAGTCATCAATAAAATCCTCTCAGGGTATCCACGTTTTGTGACTCACAGGCTGATATCCCGCTTGATCAATGAACTGCTTTTGGAAAAGGGATACAAGGATCGGACGGGTTTTGCCTTGGCCAGTCGTAGGGCAATCGATGACTTCCGAGAATTCCTCACTCCGCACGAAATCGAGTTCGAGGAAAGAAATGGGTTTGTACTCGCTCACGCAAAGGAGTCCCCCGAATTACAAAAGGCAGGCAAAGCTTTTCTTCAGCATACGGGGTTTTCGATCTCATCAAGACAAGCGGAAGACATATTAGCCGCTCGCGGCGTGGCTACAGTCCAGCAAGAAGAAACGGAAGAGGAGGAAAACGCATCGTTACAAGCCCGCATGCAAATTGCCGATGCCATGGGCGAAGAAATCTCAACCGAGAATATCCTCCTCGCGACATCGGGAGCCAATGCATTCCACGCCCTATTTCGCGGAACCCGAGAACATCTTGCCGATCAAGGTCGTACGCTCTGGATACAGTTTGGCTGGCTCTATGTGGATACGATCACGGTTCTGAGTAATTTCTGCGGGGAGCGAGTGGAGGCAATAGCCATCCACAATGTCTCGGACCTTTCGGAACTACGAAAACTCTTCAGCGATAGAGGATCCGAAATCGCTGCAGTAGTGACCGAGGTCCCCACCAATCCCCTTTTCCATACCTGTGATCTGGATGAGGTCAGGGATCTTTGTCGCGCAAACGGCGCTATGCTGGTTGTAGACCCGACAATGGCTAGCCCAAGAAACGTAAAAGTGGCAAACCACGCGGACGTAATCGTGAACAGTCTCACGAAATACGCGGCCAACGAGGGCGACGTGATGCTAGGCTGTCTCGCCTTCCCAAAAAACTCGACCGGCCATGACGCATGGATAGACAAAGTCAGGCATTACATTGCCCCACCCTATTCCCGTGACCTAGGACGTCTTGCGTTTGAGATGCGTCACTACCAGGAACTGGTCGAGCACACGAATAAGAACTTAATGCAGTTGGCGAAGTTCCTTGAAAGTCATCCCTCCGTCAAAAAGTTGCACTGGTCTTATTCGGAACCCTTTGGAGGCAATTACCGGAAGCTGGCTGGGGATGAGAAACCGGGATGCGCGTTAGCTTTCGAACTGGAGGGAGGAATTGAATCCTTTTACGATAAAATTCGTATACTGAAAAGCCCAAGTTTCGGAACCAAGTTTTCCCTCCTTTGCCCCTATGTCCATCTGGCTCACTACGACCTGATGCAAAACAACCAAGGCAGAAACCTTCTCGCATCGGCAGGACTGTCGCCCGAATTGATTCGGGTATCGGTCGGAGAAGAGGAAGTACAGGAAATAATCTCCGTCTTCAGCGAAGCTCTATAAAAAGCTAAGGGCTGAGAATCCTCAAAGGATTCTGTTTCCAGTAGCGGAAACTATCGAGATTCACTCGAAGGTGTGAGG
>CALBIN010000587.1 GCA_937893275.1 uncultured Opitutia bacterium
CCAGAGCTCCAGTTTCCATGTGGTCGATACCGTGGATGCCGTACCTTCGTTCCTTGATCCAGCGGGACTGGGAGCGATAGTTTTCCTCGGTATTGGCCATGGTCTCGGGATAGTCTATGGGCTTGCCGGCATAGCGTTTTGCGTGACGCGGGGCGGGTTGGAATGGATAATGAACCGCCTTGTAACCGATCTGGAGGAAGAAGGGTTTCCCGTTTTTGGCCTCTTTGGCGACTTGATCGAGCCACGACACGGCTTGGTCGGTGAGGAGATCGGTGATGTACCCCTCAAACGCCTTTCGCTTTCCGTTTACGTTGAAGGTGGGGTTCATGTACTCGCCTTGGCCGGGGAAACTGACCCAGTGATCAAACCCTTTTCGAGGCTCGTCGTTCTCGTGTCCCATGTGCCATTTGCCGACATATCCTGTACGATATCCGGCTTTCTGGAGATATTCGGGAAAAAACCTAGTGGATGGTGGTACGGGGCGCTGGTTGTCCACGACGTGGTGGTTGCGCATGTATTGCCCCGTGAGGATGGAAGCGCGACTGGGCGAGCAAAGGGAGGTGGTGACGAAAGCGTTGGCTAGGTGAGCGCCTTCGCGAGCGAGGCGATCGAAACTTGGGGTCTCGAGGAACTCCGGAGCTTTCTCCATGAAGCCCAAGAAATCGTAGCGGTGATCGTCGCTGAGGATAAGAACGACGTTCTTCTGTTTTCCAACGGCTGACCCTCCGATGAGGAAAAGGAAAGTGAGGAAAGGAAAGAGTTTTGGAACTTTCATGTTAAAAGTAAGGCGCGAGATAAGGTAGTTGTCACTCCGTTTGTGAAGACGCCTAGCTAAGTTTTCTACCCAAGGTCATCAGGGCTTTTCCTGCCTTATTGATCTCTCTGTCGCGCATTCGGGCGTTGGATTGAAGAGTTTCCAAATGAGCCCAGAAGGCGGGGGAATGATTCATGTGGCGAAGGTGTGCGAGTTCGTGAAAAATGACGTAGTCCTGCAAATCGATCCGCAAAAGGAGTAACCTCCAATTCAAGGATATCGTGCCCTTGGTGGAGCAAGAACCCCAGCGGCTCTTTTGGTCGCCCACTCGAATTTTCCCGACTTTCTCTCCGGCGTATTCGGCGAGATCATGCACGCGAGGCGGCAGCCAATCCTTAGCCAAGGAGCGTAGCAAAGAGAGCAACTGCTCTTCCACGGATGCTGAGGGGGCGAGGCTGAGATGGAGTTCGCCTTCGGTCCTCGTCGACCAAGACATTCGTCGAGGACGAGCATCGAAGCTTACAACCACGATACGGGTTTGGTTTTCCAAGGAAACTTTTCCACCCTTGTTGAAGTATTGTTCCAGAGATGGGTTGGACCGAGGTTCGGCAAGCTTGCGTTCGAGCCATTTTGAATTGGCTCTGACGAAGTCTAGGCCGTCGCTTTCCTTGGAGCGGAGCGGGAGGGTGAGAACAACTTCGCCGATGTTCTTGACGCGAAGGTTCATCCTGCGGGCTCGAGGGGATCTTCGAATTCGGCAAGACAGCAAAACGGGCCCTTCGCCGGATTCAACTTCGACCAACTCTATTTTGTCGTCGGGCATGGTCGGGGTGAAGCTCTCAATCCTTTTCCAAGGAGGACTGCGGTTCCAATTCTTCGACTATCTCGGAGGCGTAACGGCGAAGAGCCGACTCGGGATCAACTCCCGCTTTTCGACAAGCCGAGACCAGGAGGAAGAGTTCCCGCCCCATCTTGTTCTCGTCCGGTTCAGCCCCAGAGGTATTCCCTTCGGGTTCATTCCATGACGCTTTAGCCGCAAGGCCGGCTTTGTCGGCTCGCTTGAAAACATCCAAGGCAAAAAGGAGAGCTGGCAAACGAGGCGGAAGGTCGCGAAATATCTTTCGTTTGTTAGGGGGCAAGCCTTTGGCGACCTTTTCCTCAGCCTTGATTTCGTCCCAGCGGGCAAGGACCTCATCGGCAGACTCCAGTTCGGCTCCTTCGCCAAACACGTGGGGATGGCGACGAATAAGCTTTTCGTTTATCTCGCGGGCAACGTCTTCCAAGTCAAAAGAATTGGATTCCTCAGCGATTTGAGAGTGCATGACCACCTGTAGGAGAAGATCGCCCAACTCTTCTCGCATGGCCGGCATGTCCTGGTTGTCGATGGTCTCTAGAACCTCCGAAGTCTCCTCGACGAGGCAGCCAGACAGCGACTGGTGGGTCTGTTCGATATCCCATGGGCAACCGTCCGGCGCCCTCAATTTTGCAACTATTTCCCTTAGTCGTTGAATTTCATTCACGAGAGCGCATGCTGAATAGCTTACGCATTGTGGCAATCCTATCCTGTCGCAAATGCTGATTCTTTCTTACAAATGGACAAACTGACGGAAATAATGAACTGGAAGCGGAAGGAGATTGCTCCCCGCATTCGTCCCGTTCGCGACGAGGAACTCATTCGCTTGGCCGAAAAGTTTCCCTTTCGCGGAGCTTTTCGGGATGCCTTGTCGTCATCCGAAGAACTTTCTGTAATCGCAGAGATCAAGAGGCGGTCACCTTCCGCGGGAGAGATTGCCGATATTCCCGATGCACCTGATCAAGCCCGCAAATACGTGAACGCCGAGGTCGACTGCCTTTCCATTCTCACGGACCAGAAATATTTCGGGGGGCATTTGGATGACCTTTCCGAAGTAACCGACTTTCTGCGTGAGCGGAATCGTCCCCTGCCCTGCCTTCGGAAGGATTTCATGGTGCATCCCATTCAGGTTTCCGAGGCAGCCGAGAGAGGAGCTAGAGCTATTCTGATAATCGTTCGAGCTCTATCGGACGATGAAATGAAGGAACTTCGGGAATCTGCGGACCTGGCCGGATTGGACTGCCTATACGAAGTGCACGAAGAGTCCGAGCTCGATCGAGCGCTTCCTCACAACCCAGAGATTATCGGAGTGAACAACCGAGATCTCACCCGGTTCGTTACCGATTTGAGCATCAGCGAGGACCTTATTCCGCAAATTCCCGACAATATCGTCAAGGTGAGCGAGAGCGGAATTCTAGAACCTGAGGACGCTTGGCGAGCACGAGATGCCGGAGCCGACGCCATCCTATGCGGGGAAGCCTTGATGAAGGCGGAAGACCCCGAAAGGTTTGTCGCCGACATGAAGGAAGAATAACGGAGAAACTAAAAGGAATGCCCCTAACTCCCACAGAAACAAGGGCATTGCTCGATAAATTGAGCCATCGTCCACAGAAAAAGCTTGGGCAAAACTTCCTTGTCGACGGCAATCTCGTTCGCAAGTCCTTGGAAATGGCGGACCTGCCCCCCGGATCGACGGTGGTGGAGATCGGACCCGGACTAGGAAGTCTCACAGGAGCCTTGCTTGACGAGGGGCACAAAGTATATGCGGTCGAACTCGACCCTGCTCTCGTCTCCCATCTCAAGGAAACTCTTGCGGAATCTATCGCTCAAGCTCGGCTCACCTTGCTTGAGGCAGACGCTGTAAAAACTCCCCTCGGTTCGCTACCCGAGGAAATAAGTGACTTCCACATCGTAGCAAACCTTCCCTATGCGATTTCTTCGCCTTGGTTGGAGGCAGTCCTCGCAAGCGGAAGGCTTCCTCGGCGAATGGTACTTATGCTGCAAAAGGAATCCGCGGATCGATACTTGGCAAAGCATGATTCCAAAAGTTACGGAGCACTCGCCATCTTCCTCGCTGGATCTTTTGTCGGAGGCGACATGCACGTTGTAAGTCGTCGCTGCTTTCATCCCGCGCCTGCGGTTGATTCCGTACTGCTTCGATTTGATCGTCGGGAGGAACCGTTTCTTTTTTCCGGGGAGGTTCGTAAATTAGTTCGCCGCCTGTTCACTCGCCGTCGCAAACAATTGGGGGTCTTGGCCAAACCCGAAAAGCCGGAAGTTCTTCAGCGGATCATGGATTGGCTCTCTCGTGAGGGATTATCATCGACTCTCAGACCCGAGCAAGTGCCTGCCGACAACTGGCGAAGTTTGTAGGCTGGACCTCAGGCTTGCTCGTAGGCTAGCTTGACCACTTCTTCCCCGTATTTTCGTTCCAATCGGCGCACCGTAAAATGTCCGTGAGCCATATCTTGAAAGTGGTCCATAAAGAGGGTGTTGATCAAGGCGCCTCCCGCAGCTCCTATGACGGGAACGGCTTGAGCGGCCATCTTCTGAGAAACCTGAATGCCAAAACGAGTGGCAACTTGCTCGATCAACTTAACTAGCACGGGAGCCGCTTCCTTACTGATACCTTGCGCAGTTATGTGCTTGGCCGCTTCCGAAACGGTCTTGGCCAAAGCCATTCTTGCAGCAAAGTAAGCCGATTCGGCGGCATCGTCTTCCTCAGAGCGTCCACCGAGGGCAAAAACCCGGATGCATTCGAGCTTGGCATCGGATTCCTTGAGG
>CALBIN010000588.1 GCA_937893275.1 uncultured Opitutia bacterium
CCGAACAGATTTAGGGGGTTCCAGAGCATTCGTACTAAATGCAAGATCTTTGCCTCACTTCGGCTTGTTCTTGTAGTCTTCCCTCCAAGCTTCCCACATCTTCGCGAGCTCATTACTCTCCTGTTTTCAATAGCAGTGGTTGAGGATCGTGGTCAATTTCACCTCGCTTGCGTTGACCGGAGCCGCGACGACCCTTGTCTCCAAGGTCTTTGCGCGCTTCCTCCGCAATCTTGGACAATCTGGCGACTACGTCAGGATGCTTGCCGGCCAAGTTATTAGCGCAAGCGACGTCATTCACGAGATGGAAGAGCAGGTTCTGTGGTTTGCGTTGCGCGTTGAAATGAGGGTGAGCCCGGACCGGGGTGACGGGGAGGAACAGTTTCCATGGCCCGGAGCGGACGGCTTGCAACTGTTCCTGATGATAATAATAAAAACCTTCGTAAGGAGTTTTGGTCGAATCGTTCTTAAACATCAGCGACGATACGTCATGCCCGTCGGGCTTTTGGGTTTCCGATTGGTTCGCACCGGCAAGTTTTGCGAAGGTGGGTAGCAGATCCATGGTTGTTGCCAATTCGTGGCAGACCGTACCGGCCGGGACTTTGCCCGGTTGCCAGACAAGGGTGGGAACCCTGAAGGCCCCTTCGCTTGTCGTGTAGCCCCGACCGTGGAGCGGGCGGTTGGAACCCCGGCGGAAATCATTGGGTCCACGATTGATCGGAGCTCCGTTGTCCGAGGTCCAAATGACGAGCGTGTCCTCGGCGATTCCCAGTTCCCGAAGTTGATCGAGCATCACGCCCATCGACCAGTCCAATTCTTCGACTGCGTCTCCCCAGGGTCCGTTCCGACTCTTCCCCTTGAACTCGGGACTTGAAAATGGTGTCGAGGTGCTGCCTGGCATGGCTTGCGGGAAGTACAGAAAGAATGGCTCATCCTTGTGTTTGGCGATCCATTCCATCGCCCGTTCGGTATAGCGCTTGGTCAGGCCATTGCGGTCGCAGGGCGCCTCGATCACGTCTTCGTTCTCCATCAACGGAAGGGGAGGCCACTTCGAGCCATCCTTCTTCCAGAATCGCTCGGTCATGTCATCCGAGTAAGGTACGCCGAAGAACCAGTCGAAGCCCTGCCGGGTCGGTAGAAACTCGGGCTGATCACCGAGATGCCATTTGCCGACGATCGCCGTGGCGTAACCCTGCTGCTTGAGGACCTCGGCAATCGTGGTTTCATCTGGGGCAAGCCCGTACCTCGAGACCGGACGCAACACCCACCCGTCCCGTTCGTTGAAGTGCATTCCGACCCGCTGGGAATAACAGCCTGTCATGAGGCTGGCTCTGGACGGCGTGCAAACGCCGGCAGTGACGCAAAAGTGAATGAACTTCCTCCCCTCCTTGGCCATCCTGTTCAGGTTCGGCGTGCGGTGAAGGGTTGACCCAAAGGGTTCAATGTCTCCGTAACCGAGATTGTCGCAGAAGACTACGATGAAATTCGGTTTGCGGTGAGCGGCACTTGCCGTGGCTTGGCTGGTGACGAGGCCAACGAGCAAGGTCGTGGAAAGGGTGGCGGGCAGGAAGTTCCTGACTCGGGAAGGGGAGCTCATCTGATCTTTGCCTCAGTTCGGCTTCTTCTTGTAGTCCTCTCTCCAGGCTTCCCACATCTTGGCAAGTTCGGTGGTTTTCTCCGGTCTTTCCTTGGCTAGGTTGTTCGTCTCGGTGGGGTCGGCCTTGAGGTCGTAGAGTTCCCACGCCTTCCCTGCCCGGACCACTTTCAAGTCGCCTTGGCGGACCGCGTTAGCCCGGCTGAAGTGCCAGTAGATTTCCTTGTGAGGTTCGCGCTCTTCGCCCTTGAAGACGGGGAGGAGAGACTTGCCGAGCGGGGATTTGGTCTTATTGCCCAGGATCTTCTTGGGGTACTTCGCCCCGGTTATGTCCCGAAAGGTGGCGGAGACGTCGATGATGTGGCCGACCTGATTGGTCATGCCCGGCTTGATCACGCCCGGCCAGTGGGCGATAAAGGGTGTTCGGATGCCACCTTCGTAGTCGGTCGACTTGAACTTGCGGTAGGGCGTATTGCTGGCATTCGCCCAGCCGACCGATACCGTACGGTAGCTCTCCACTGGTCCCGGCGGAACGTTCGGCGTGGTATTGGGTTGCTCGGGGCAGGCCCCGTTGTCGGTCAGAAACATGATGAGGGTGTTGTCCCACTCGCCCAGTTCCTTGACCTTGGCAAAGAGACGTCCGAGGTTCTGGTCGACCCGGTCGATCATGGCCGCGTAGACCGCCATCTTGAGATCCTCAGCATCCT
>CALBIN010000589.1 GCA_937893275.1 uncultured Opitutia bacterium
TAATTTTCTTGGCGTGAACTTGGAGGATGGCATCGCGCCCTTCGAGGTCGGGCAAGTCAATAACCACTTGACGATCAAATCGACCGGGCCGGAGAAGAGCCGTGTCGAGCACATCAGGTCGGTTGGTGGCGGCAATGATAATGACTCCCTCGTGCCCGTCGAAACCGTCCATCTCGACAAGAAGGGAATTTAGGGTTTGCTCGCGCTCGTCGTTTCCGCCGCCCATTCCAGCTCCGCGTTGACGGCCTACGGCATCGATTTCATCGATGAAAATTAAGCAAGGCGCATTCTTTCGCCCCTGTTCGAACATGTCGCGAACTCTGGCGGCACCGACCCCCACGAACATTTCAACGAAATCAGATCCGCTGATGCTGAAGAAAGGTACCTCCGCTTCGCCGGCCACCGCCTTTGCAAGCAAGGTCTTTCCCGTTCCCGGAGGCCCGACCATGAGTACTCCCTTGGGGATTTTTCCCCCGATTTTGCGAAAGCGCTTCGGGTCTTTGAGGAAATCGACGATTTCCGCAACCTCCTCTTTGGCCTCGTCGCAACCTGCCACGTCTGCAAAAACGATTTTGTCCTTGTCTCGCGTAAGCAGCTTGGCCTTGCTTTTCCCGAAGTTCAAAGCGCCTTTGCCCGCTTGGCGCAGTTGTCGCACGAAGAGGAAATACAAAAGACCGATGATCAAAAGGAACGGCAAAAGACTGAAGAGCAAATCAGTCCAAATGGTGCTGGAAGGTTCCTCCTTGAGTTTTCCGGCGAGAACAGTTCTCAGTTCCTTGTAGTCGGACTCGGTCATGCGACCCGTGACCGAAAAAGGGAGAGTCTTAAACTGTTTGGAATCTTGCTCAAACCTTGGATTCGAGACTTTCCCCTTTACCACATACCATTCTTCTCCCCCCTTGGCGTCGCTTTGAATGGTAGCGCTCTCAATTTCTTTTTTCCTAGCAGCCTCCAATAGTTCGTTTACGGAAGAAATGGAGCGCTGGGATGGCTTGATTTCTTCCGTTTGCACCATAAGAAGGCCAACAATGGCCGCAAAAATCGCGAGCCAGATGAGCAAAACCTTCGGGTGAAAGGTACGTCCGGGGCTGTCACCCTCTTTTTTGGGTTCGTTATCCACTATCGAAACATCATGTAAGCGGTCGACTATAAGTCAAACGGATTACCCGTTCGGAAGACTCGATTAATTTCGCTTTCTCGGCAGGAGGCAAACCGGGAACCCAGAGAATTTCATCGGACTCGGAAACGATTACCGGCAGTTTGTATCGAATAGGCGTGGCGACCTTTTTATCAATAAAGACATCCTTCAGCTTTCGCTCGCCCGGCGCCCCCAAATGATGCAAACGGTCTCCGGGTTGCCGCTTCCTAACGAAAAGTTTAGCCGCCGGAACGGCCTCCTCCGCAAGAAACGCCTGTTCTTCGGGTTCGACTTGACCAGCCACAACCGAGACAAAGCACTCCGGCGAAAGCGATTCAACCTGCCAAATAAGAGAACCACCCTCAGGGAGTAAGAGTCTTACGTTTTCGGGGAAGGCAACGGGGCCCCACGCGGTCGGCGGAGGAAGTTCCTCAAAAAGGCGCAAGTGCTTGCAGTCTGTTTCAATCCAAAGACTCGATGATAAATTCGTTTTGAATCGCTCGCCTTCTTCTAGAGCATCTAGCAAGTGATCGAGGTTGCTCGATTCGAGAAAACAACCCGGAGAGATTTCGCGAAGCCAACGCGCAATCAATTTTCGCCTTACAGCTGTCGGCAAACGGGTCAGACCGTTCACCTTCAATAGATTTCCCTCAAAACATTCGGCCCAAGCTTCATTGGCCCATTGCTCCAATGCATCGTCCGCCTCCTCCAGCAATCGCCGACTTCGGACGGTTCCCGCGCCAACCTCGCGGTCGGCATCCTTGCGCCAAGCCTCCATAGTTCCCATGCGAAGACGGTTTCGCAAGTAAATCGGCGAGATATTGCTATCGTCTTCCCGCCAAGTCGCACCGACCGATTGAAGGATATGGCGAACCTCTTCACGGGAGATGGTCAGAAGGGGTCGAACAAATACCATGTTGCCAGATCGACGAACGGGTCTTGGCGCGGCTAGTCCGGCCAACCCGGCCCCTCGAGCCAATCGCCAGAGAAAGGTTTCGGCAATGTCGTCGCGTTGGTGCCCCTGAAGGATAATAGCCGTTTGATGCCCATTGGTGACCTTAGACAAAAACGCCAACCGTTCCTCACGCAGACTCGCCTCGTCTCCTGAGGTTCCCATTCCTCTTGCGGAGGCAAATGAAGCCCCAAGCCCTTCGGCAAGCCTGCGAACAAATGCTTCGTCGCCGTTGGAAGCCTCTCCCCTCAGGCAGTGATTGAAATGAGTTACAGTGAAAGACTCTTGTCGTTCGGGAAAATGAGCAAAGGCCAGCAATGTCGACAAAACCGAATCCGCACCTCCGGAGCAGGCCGAAAACCAAGTACCTTGCAAACCACCAACTTGCAAAAACGAAATAGCCGAGGAATCAAGGGAGTTAAGCGGGAGAAGTGCCCCCACCCTCGCGGCAAGAACTGGCCACGACGACTCGACTGATTCGTCGGGAGCATTCATTTGGACTTCAGGTAGATAATTATCCAGATAGAAAATCCTTGTCGAACCAAGTACGCAGGCAATCGGGAACCTTGACACGACCTTCCGAGTCGAGGTTGTTCTCAAGGATCGCCGCAAGAACTCGAGGGATCGCAAGAGCTGAACCATTGAGGGTATGAACGGGTTGAGGTTTTCCGTCCTCTCCCCTGAAACGAATATTGGCCCGCCTCGCCTGAAAGTCAGTGAAATTACTGCAACTGGAAACCTCCAGCCAACGCTTCTGTCCTGCGGCCCAAACATCCAAGTCATATTGCTTGGAATGGGGAAAGCCAATGTCTCCCGAACAAATAAGTAGCACACGATAGGGCAATCCAAGCTTTTGCAGAAGTCCTTCCGCATCTTTTCGCAAGGATTCGAGTTCATCGAAACTGTTATCCGGATGAACCCACTTAACGAGCTCGACTTTATCAAACTGATGCAAACGATTCAACCCCCGCACATCCTTGCCCCAGCTACCGGCTTCTCTCCGGAAGCAAGGCGTGTAAGCGCATCGTTTGACGGGCAATTCATCGGAGTTTAGAATTTCGTCTCGAAAGAAATTAGTTACGGGAACTTCCGCGGTTGGAATTAAGTACATCCCCTCATTCTGATCGACGTACATTTGGCCCTCTTTGTCCGGGAGTTGCCCGGTTGCCATAGCGCTCGCGGCATTCACAACAATGGGGGAATGAACCTCTTGGTATCCGTTTTTATCAGCTTCCTCTAAAAAGAAATTTATCAAGGCTCGCACCAATTGAGACATTTCTCCGATATAAAAAGGGAAACCAGCCCCGGCAACCTTCACCCCACGAGGAAAATCGATCAGCTTCTCGAACCAAGGAATGTCGTAATGTGGAACAGCGTGAGGGAAATCGCCTTCCACCTCCCCCCAAGCCGAAATGGTTTGGTTGTCTTCCTCGCCCTTCCCGTCGGGAACCGATTCGTGGGGAAGGTTTGGGACCGACAGAAAAGCCTCTTGGAATTGTTCGTCCGCATCCTTGGCCACCGCCTCCAAATCCTTGACCTTGCCCGCAAGTTCCTTCATCTCGGCCACCTTGGCGAGGAACTCCGGACTTCCTTTCGGCAACTGGGACATTTCAGTATTTGCAGCTTTTTGCCCCGCTCTGGTCTGCTCGGCCTCCGATATCGTTTCGCGACGCCTTTTATCCAGCTCGACCAAAGAATCCAAGTCGCACTCAAACTTCTTGCGAGCAATAGCAGTCTTCAAGCCTTCTAAGTCCTGCCGGAGATGATTCACATCAATCATGGTTAAATGGATATAAAGCTAATATATTGAGAATAAGTTTTGGAAGACGGGATGTTCGCCATGAAGGATTCAGATACAATGCACCTATGCGATCTCTTCAATTCGGTCAATTCACTTGCTGGAAATATTTGTTGAGGCTACAGTGCGAATATGCCACAAATCGTTAAAATCGGCAGAGCGTGCCCGATTAGCGGGAGCAAGCAAGGCTACTTGGTAAGCGAGAAGGATCGCCATGGTCAACCTTTGAGAAATGTCATTTCCAAGGAATCTGGTCTGATTTTCGTCGATCCCGTTCCGTTTGAGAACACCGAGGAATTCTACAAAACCGAATACAGAAAGTCCTACAAAGGTGTTCATCGCCCCAAGCCCAAGCATGTTTACAGAGCCGGGGGTAATGCCTTGCAAAGGTACGAGAGAATCAAGTCATTGGTATCTGGTCATGCAAATACCCTTGATGCCGGTTCCAGCAGCGGCGAATTCGTATACCTGATGAAATCAAGAGGTTTTCGTGCTCAGGGCGTTGAAGCCAATCAACCCTATGCCGAATACAGCCAAAAGGAGTTGGGCATTGATGTTGCCGTACAACCCTTTTCCGAATTCCGCACAGAAGAAGAGTTCGATCTAATATCTATGTTTCATGTACTTGAGCACTTGGAACACCCAATTCGTGACCTGACCCATCTCTGCAAATCCCTTAAAAACAATGGGGTTTTCATCATTGAGGTGCCAAATATCCTGTATCCCGATATGGCATTCAGAAACAAATGGCATCCAGGTCATCTATTCTCGTACAGCCAAGAAACTCTATCCGCCTTGGGGCAAGCAGTTGGTCT
>CALBIN010000590.1 GCA_937893275.1 uncultured Opitutia bacterium
CGATCGAAATCCCAGTCGGTTGGTTTTCCAGTATCCGATTGTCAGACAACTGCAATTCGTGAGGCGCTTGGTTGGGAACGGAATTCGGATCATTTGGGTCACTCCCAAAATTGACTTCTTTCAAGTCCGAATAGCTATCGCCATCGGTATCTGCTGAATTTGGGTTTGTAGAGTAAATTTTCTCTTGATCGAAGGTCAAGCCATCCGAGTCATTGTCACTGTTGCCGTCAAGAAGGGCTTTCAGTTGAAAAACGTTTTCGGCAAATGCCAAACTCGAATCGGTGACTCGTATTCTAATGGTGAAATTGCCTTCGGGAATGAGCCTTCCTGTTTCAAGTTTGTTTCCTGTTAGGTTGAACTTTCCGTTATCCGCCGATCCCGGTCCATCGACCAAATTATAAGAGTAGGAGCCTTCCTGGTTCGGATCGTCGTAATCTACGGGCTTCAGGGTTCCAACTAACAGATCGCCGGGTTGGTTGGCCAAAAAAACATGGTTGGAAAGAGTTGCGCCGTTGGGTGTTCGATTGCCTTGGACGAAATAGGTGAAATTAATGGATTGCCTGGAGGAAATACCTCCATCTTCAATTAGGTCTTTAATTAAAGCTTCTTGGCCTGCCGACGCCTCTTGGGCATTGGTGTAGTTGTCAAGGTCGGCGTCATCGGAGGAATCTTGAACGAGTTGGCCGAATTGGCGGAGTTCCAACCAGTCCATCATGCCATCGGAGTCGGCATCTTCTGTGGATTTAACATAATGGGCTATGATTATAGAAGAAGTTACCAAAGTGTGATCGAGTTTGCTCAAGGATGTTCCATTGGGACTTGCTTGCCTGGAGCCGTTGACGGACCAATAGGTGAATTGATATCCGTTTGTTTCACCGTTAAGGCTTGGGGTGGTTACGATCGTATTCGGTTGGACGTAACCGCTGGATTTGTTGATGAAGCCCACTGGTTCGCTTTTGATTTCGTAATGAACCAAGTTGAAGTCTCCGAAAACGAAATTTCCAGAGTGCCTCGAAGAAATGCCTCCGTCTTCCACGAAGTCCCGGACGGTGGATTCCTGACCGAGGGCATCTTCTTTTTGGTTCGCGAAACCATCGGAGTCAGCATCGGCATCCGCTACTTGAGAAAGGTCGCCAAATTGATTCAGTTCGGATACGTCCAGCAACCCGTCGTTGTCCGAGTCCTCTTGGGCTGGAAAGTAGTGGGCTACGATGTTGGCCGAGGCGGTGAGCTTGTGGTCGAGTTGGCTCAAAGCCTTTCCCGTAGCACCGGATTGTCTCGCTCCGTTGACAGACCAGTAAGCGAATAGGTATCCGTTTGTTGCGCCATTTAGGTTTGGGGTGACAATGGTTGCGTTCACCTCGGCGAAACCGCTTGCCGTGTTTACGAAACCAATCGGTTCGCTTTTGATTTCATAATGGACCAGAGACTTGTCTGCGAAGACGAAACCGATCGATCGTCGAGATGATATACCTCCATCCTCAACAAGATCGGAAATCGTAGGATCTTGGCCGAACGCTTGCTCCTGGCCATTGGTGTATCCATCGCCATCGGGGTCGGACGATAACACCCCATCGAGGTTTCCGAAGTTTCTGTATTCAAACCAATCGAGGATGCCGTCCTCATCACTGTCCTCTGTTTGGAGAATATAATGTGCGGTCAGAGTGAAGCTTGCATCGACCTCGACCGTGGTCTGGGTTAGACTGCGTCCTGCAGTATCAGCAAGCCTAGTACCGCCCTTTGTCCAGTATGAGAAAAAGTAACCGTTTTTTGTAAGTTCCACCTTTTCGGTCGTGAGCGATGCGCCTGTTTCCACTACCGTCGTCTTGCTGAGAAAGCCGACGGGGTCGGAAACTTGCTCGATCGTAACTAGAGTTCCATGCAAGGGGAGCCCGAGAATTAAGCCAACGGCACTAAAAGCTTTTCTCCAAAATATATTGGAGACCAAACCAGTATGTCGTTGTGTAGCCATGGATTCGTTCTTTTTCCTGATCTAAGGCAGTTAAAAGCTGGATCGGTAGAACATTACACTTCCTGCATCCGATTGCGCATTTGATAGGTTGTGACGATAGGCTCCGATAAATGAGTTTCGTCCGGACAGACCGAGTGTAGAGCCAAAGTGATCTTCGTTTTTCCCACTTGGGTGGATGAACCGTTCTATCAACCTCGGTTTTCCTTGCTCGCTTATTTGATACAAGTAGGCAGCTCCCCCATTGTCGTTGCCGCTTACCCCTCTTTCTCGGTCGGCCCCGATCAAGAGTCTGTCTCCATCCATTGCGACAGATCTCCCGAAATACCTGTAGTTTTCTACGAATGGCGACTTAATGGCCGCTGTGAACACGGCTTTCCCTTGTGGCGATATCTTATAAATGTAGACGATCCCAATATCATACCAGTTGGGACTGCGTTCGTGATAATTAGGATGCCCGATTGCCAGTATACCGTTGGAGATCGCGATCGCATTGCCGAAGTGATTTCCATTTCCGGAAAAATTAGGTGGAGTGAGCGTGTCCGTTTTAGAGATGTTCCCGTTGTCGTCTACTTGAAACAAGAGAACAGTGCCTAGATCTCCGTAGTTCTTTCCGTTTAGCTCGACGTCTGCATAAGGAGTACCTACGGCCACTATGTTATTGCCCACCGCGGTCGAAATCCCGAAACGATCTTCATTCTTGCCATCGGGATTGGTGACCTTCGCCAGTTCGGTGCTCGAGCCATTGGACTCTATTTTGTAAATGTAAGCTGCTCCCACATTACTTTCGTAGCCACTGGCCCCCACTACGAGTAGGTTGTCCGATAGGGCGACGGAACTACCGAACAAGTCATTCGGCTTGCCATCGGACGCGATAATTCGGTTGATTTGAGTGGGTGAACTCCGATTTGTATCGAATAGGTAGACGGCGCCTAGTGACACATTCTCCTCGTACGCATGCTTTGCTCCGACCGCTAGTTTTCCGGAGTCTAGCGAAATCGATGAACCGAAGTAATACGATTTGTTGTTAGTTTTGTCGCTTGGTTCGACGATTGCCTTTGCTTGAAGCTTTCCAGCTTCACTAACTTGATACAGATGAACCTTCTGGTATTCTGGGTCATGTGCACTATCGGCGTTGATTCCAACCGCGACCATTGAGCCCGTAGCGGAGATTGTCTTGCCGAACTGTTTGTTGGCACTACCATTGTTGTCAAAGCTTTGGGAGGTGAAATCGGGGAAGGGCAGGGCGCTGTTTTTTACCACCCACCACGCTTGGCCTCCATAGTTCTTGGAGTCGAAACCGTATTCGTTAACCTGACCGGGAAGATTTCTCGGTTTGATTGGATTGATTGCAGTCCACCTGTTGATGACTCCTGGAGTAGCGGCTTCTTGGGCAAGCTGAACTTCTGCGGTCTTTGCCCAGCGATATCCCACCGACTGCATTAAGTGATCTCGTCCCGCCTGCGTTGATTTTAAGGAAGTAGACATGAACAGAGTGCCGTCGTTGTTCCTTACTTCTCCGTTTTGCAGGTTGATTGAGCCAGAGCCAGTTGCGAGAAGAAACTTGAAGTAATTGACAACGTCTCGGTCTAGAATTGGAGACCGACTGATGGTCATGTTCCCCTCGGCGAAGGGTAGCTCTAGGAAATGGATGTCGACGGGAGTCGTTCTACGAGCGTCTTGACAGAGAACTGCGAATTGAAGAGTTCCCGTTTGTTGCGCCCAGTCTGCTCCGATGTCCCAAGCAACTTGGTGTATCTGGTTTGTTGCGATGGGAGTCCCAATCTTGTTTCCTGTTCCATCAGAAAACTGGGAAGCAATAATCCATTGAGTAGGGTTGGAAAAGTCCCCGTTGACGGCGGCCATGATACCAGCTGTGGCGTTCGAGTCGTCGGGGTCGATGATTTCGAACTGAATCTCCACTATATTTGTTCCTTCGCGTTGGGAAATGCCGCGGATGGCCGGCAAGGGGATGACGTTCCGGGTGAGCAGACCCTTTGTCCTGTAAGCCCTCTTCCAAATCCTAATCTTGTCTTGATAGGATTCGATTAGGTCGCCGGTAGGCATGAAGGCGGTAAATGCATGGGAATGGAAGGGCAATGAATCTTGGATCGGTTGTCCCCTTGCGTCTCTTAATTTTGAATCAGACAGGATCGTGCCGTCCGGAGCAACGGATGCTCGGTATCTACCCGAATCAGTTCGCTCGATGAAGGTGCCGTCTTCTTTGTAGAAATGGAGGTATTGATTGTCGGCTATCAACAAGGTTCCGTCGGGCAGAAAATCCAAAGAGCATGCCCAACCACTATAGCCAAACGCAAATTGCCCCGGAGCGGATCCATTGGAGCCAAATTCTCTTTTGATGGTTCCATTGCGATCCAATACCACGATTTTATTGTTTGCAGCATCAGCAACGAAAAGGTCTCCGCTGATTGGACTAATCCCGATAGCTTGAGCTTTGGAAAATCCTTCGGTTGACCAATCCTCGCCCCACGCCACGCCTAAATTTGCGGTAAATTGGGGTTCGACCTGGTTGCCTGTTTTCGGGTGGTCGCTACGAAGAGTGGCATTTGGATCGGACGAGTAATTCATTCCCCCGTTAGACACATTAACTGAAGTTACAAATTTGTTGTGAGAGTCGGTGTCAGTGGAATTTTGT
>CALBIN010000591.1 GCA_937893275.1 uncultured Opitutia bacterium
AGTGGCTTGCGCCCGTTGTCACGATCACAAATTCGATCCTATTTCCATCAAGGACTACTATTCAATCGCTGGAATCTTCAACAATTCCCGTATTAACTTAAACCACCCGATCGGAACGAAGGAGGAGATTGACGCCCACAACGCTGGCAACGCCATGGTTAAGAGAAAGCAAGACGAACTCAACGCCTGGTCGGCCGAGGTCAGGGAGGACGGTATGCGCGTTTTGATGAGGCAGTCCGGTGACCACTTGCTCGCTCTTTATCGCTACCATCTTCAGCGTAATGAAGAAGGAGGCATTTTCGACCGTAACAAGTATGCGGCGGAGAATGGGATTGAGCCCAAAGGGCTGGACCAGTGGGAACGGGTGCTTAAGGACGGACGCAACAAGGGGAAGTTTTCCCTCCTTTCGACTTGGTTCGAAAAGTCTCCTCTCGATGAAAAAACCGCAGCGACCGAGAAGGAACTGACCGAGTCGATCAATGTATACCGTGAGCATATCGTGACTCTACTCGACGACTTGGACGAAAAGGATTTGCAGTGGCGAGAGGACATGAAGGCTCAGGGCAAAAAACTTCCCCGGCCCAAGACCTCCAAAGAAGAGCTGACTTTTCTCAATCATTTACGGGGAGGGCCTTGCAAAATTGGCAACCCCGACGAGCTTGGGGATGAATTCAAGCAAAAGCACAAAGCTTTGCGTGATGAAGTCGCCTTGGCCCGCAAGGAGCTTCCGCCCAAACCACCAAATGCCCACGTTCTCAATGAAGGCGGGAGTTCGGACATGAACATCGCCCTACGGGGAGACTTGGCCAAGAAAGGGGAAGTGGCCCCCCGCAAATTCCTCCGAATTCTGACGGTCGACGATTCCCCGATCTACAAGAAAGGCAGTGGCCGCAAGGAGTTAGCCGCCGCGGTGACCGACTCAACCAACCCCTTGACCGCCAGGGTGATTGTAAACCGGATCTGGCAGTGGCACTTTGGCCAAGCCATCGTTGGCACCCCGAGCAATTTTGGAATCCTCGGAGAGCAACCCTCTCACCCCGAGCTCCTCGACTGGTTGGCGACAACTTTCATGGAGGAAGGATGGTCCTTCAAGAAACTCCACCGCAGGATTCTCCTCTCCGCCACTTGGCAAATGAGCAGCGCTCATGACGAAACCAAATTCGCCAAGGACGGGGACAATCGTTTTCTCTGGCGAATGAACCCGCTTAAACTGGATGCCGAAAACTGGCGCGACAGCTTGCTGGTGGCTTCCGGAGAGCTCGACTCCACCATCGGAGGCGCCCCCACCACGAACATACTCGGCTCTCCCCGCCGGACTCTCTACTCGAAAATCAGTCGGAGCGGAGACCGATTCGATTCCGATGCCTTCCTTCGGTTGTTTGGCTTTCCCGCACCCCAGTCGACCAGCGCCAAGCGGGCGGTGTCCACGGTTCCCCAGCAATACCTCTTCATGATGAACAGTTCATTCATGCAAAAACGGGCTCAGGCTCTCGCTCAAGTCCTTCAGGAAGAAAAAGAACCCGAGGATCGCATTCGTTTGCTTTACCAGCGTCTCTACTCCCGCCAACCCGCACCCGAAGAAGTCGAGGCCGGGTTGGCCTTTGTGGATCCCGCGTCCGATCCCAAAAAGGTTTGGGCTCTGTACGCTCAGGTTCTTTTGAGCTCCCACGAATTCATGCAAATCCAATAAAGGCGAAAATGAAATACCAGAAACACTTGCGCGAATATCGAAAATCCCTACTGGAACCAGTCACCCGGCGGGACGCCTTGGCCAAGCTTGGCGCTGGAATGGGAAGCATTGGACTCGCCTCCGTGCTCGGGCAGGCGAACCTTTCCGGAGCAACAGCCGGTTTATCAGTCAACCCGATGGCTCCCAAGAAGCCCCACTTTCCGCCCAAGGCCAAACGGATCATCCAACTCTTCCAACCGGGTGGACCCTCACAAGTCGACACTTTCGACTACAAGCCCATGCTTGCCGAGCATGCCGGTGAGCGACCATCGATGGTCGACCGCAAGACTTTGCGTAACACAAAAAACGGTCTCATGCCTTCCCCCTTCGCCTTCAAGCAATACGGCGAATGCGGCAAATGGGTGAGCGATATCTTTCCCAAGACCGCTGAGATGGTGGATGACATCAGCTTCGTGCATTCCATGCACACCGACATTCCCGAACATGCTGGGGCTATTCTCATGACCAATATCGGATCCTTGCAGTCCAACCGGCCGAGCATGGGATCCTGGCTGACTTACGGTCTTGGAGCGGTGACCGACGAACTCCCTGGTTTCGTTGCCATGTCCCCCGTCGCCTTGCCAAGGGGTAAGATTGCCAACTGGGGAAACTCCTTTCTCCCCGGTGCCTACGCAGGTAGCTATGTCAACCTTCAGAAAATGAAGCCGGATGCCATCCTGCGCGACCTAAAGAACAGCTCGCTTTCCAAGCCCGAACAACGCAAGCAAGCGAATCTTTTGGCCAAGCTTAACAATATCCACCTTGAGCGCCTCGAACGCGACCAACACCTCGAGTCCGGAATCCAAGCTATGGAAATGGCCTTTCGTATGCAGTTTTCCGTCCCCGATGCCTTTGATGTAACCAAGGAAAGCAAGGCAACCCAAGAGCTCTACGGTGATTCGCATTACGGCAAGGGTTGCCTGATTGCCCGGCGGTTGATCGAGCGTGGAGTCCGAGTGGTCCAACTTTCCCATTCGATCAGTGGGTACGATATTGCCTGGGACACCGGACACGGTGATATCAAAGGCGGACACGCTGCACTTGCTAATGCTTCCGACCAGGGAATCGCCGCTTTATTGAAGGACCTCAAGGCAAGGGGCTTGCTTGAGGATACCCTCGTTGTCTGGGGAGGGGAATTCGGGCGGGCGCCTACCTCGGAAGGGGCCAAGGGGCGCGATCACGACCATTATGGTTACACTATCTGGATGGCGGGTGGTGGTGTGAAGTCAGGGTTCAGTTACGGATCAACCGACGAATTCGGTTGCTCGGCAGTGGAAAACCGGATGCATGTTCACGACCTGCACGCAACCATTCTTCACCTGATGGGTCTCGATCACAAGAAACTGACCTACCGTTACTCTGGTCGAGACTACCGCCTCACCGATGTTCACGGTCAAGTCGTTCAGGACGTAATCGCCTAATTCCCTTTGAATGTGCAAAAAGCTAATGGCACATGTAAATAT
>CALBIN010000592.1 GCA_937893275.1 uncultured Opitutia bacterium
TTCAGGGTCGAGGTCATTTCCAGCGGACGCATGCCAGAGGAAGTGGAATCGGCCTTTACCCGAAATTTCTCCGAGCCTTTGACCGTCTTGAATCCCGGAGATGAGTTCTCTTCCTCGCCAGGAATGAAACAACGCCTCACCAGACCGTTGGGCAAGTACATCATGACGAATCTCTTGGCCGGTCCGGGAAGCTTCCTTGATTTGGCAAGCGATGGCAAAAAGGGCAGGGTCAGCAGAGCCCCGTTGCCCACCAGAAAATTCCGTCTGGACAAGTTTCTCATCAGAGGATGCTCAGGTCCACAAATCGGAAATAACGGCGTTGCTGTCAGCAAAGCTATCGAGTTCCAAACCCATCAGATTAGCCAAGGTGAGCCAGAGGTTGGAATTCAAGGTTCCGCTCTTGCACTTGATAAACCGGCCTTGCTTGATCTGCCCCTGACCCTTGCCGGCGACAATCATGGGAAGGTCGAAAAACTGGTGGGTGGCCCCATCCCCCAAACCCGCTCCATAAGTGAGGAGCGAATTTTCGAAAAGAGAGGTGCCATCCGATTCCTTGATCTCCTTCATGCGGGAAATAACATAGGACAACTGCTCGAGGTGGAAAATATCGATCTTCTGCAACTCCTTGGCCACTTCCTCTTTTTTCTGGTTGTGGGTCATGTTGTGGTGTTGCACGGGCTTGGGAAAAACGCCCTCGTACATGAGGGAAGCGTCCCAACGCTCGGGACCGATCATGAAGGTACTGACGTTGGTGATGCCCATTTGCAGGGCGGCAAGCATCAGGTCGGCTTGCAACCTGATGTATTCCCCCCGTGGCAAAATTTCATTGGTCGGCTGGTTAACGTCCGCTCCCGAAATCATTTTTTCGAGTTTTTCAATCCGCAATTCAATCTCGCGGATCATGTTCACGAAACCATCCAAGGTATCCTTGTCCTGGGAGCCGATTTTACGCGCAATGCTCTTCGTATCGGCAAGGATCAAGTCGGTCACGTCCTGAACGTGGTTACGGTATGAATCCGCCATAAACAGACGGTCGTAGAGTTTGCGGGGGTTCTTGATCGAAGGGGCGATTTTACCGGGTCCGTACCAGGAAATGTTATCAAAGAATATGTCTTCCTTGCCCCCGGTGAATCCATTGCAACTGATCTCAAGGGTATTGTAAACGGACGTATGTCCTACATTGTCACCGATTATCTGGTCCAAACTACGCCCATTGGGATGCCTCATCCCCTTCACATCCGCTTGCTCGGGGGAAACGCTTGTCAGGTAACAGGAGGCTCCCTGCGCATGCACGTCCTGCCCATTCTTAAAAGTTCGGTCCAGACCGGTGACCATGCTGATGTCATCCTTGTGCTTGAGCAGGGGACGCATGGTAGAGGTAAATTCAAGCGGATAGATTCCGGGTTCGTTCTGAATACGCACCTTGTCCTTCGATTTGTCAGCGTTGAATCCACCCTGAAAACCAGGCAGAACCGCATTTTCCTCACCCGGGAAAAAATAACGACGCAGAATCCCATTCGGGATATACATCATAACAAGTTTCTTGTTCGGCAAGAGCGCTTTTGAAGATGCTCCCGAAAGAGATGGCAAAAAAGGCAGGGCAAGGGTGGCCCCGCTAGTTGAAATGAATTGTCTGCGTGATAACTTCATGACTCGTTTAAGAAAACATTATATAGACTTTTTACTACCTAACAAATTCACCATTTCCGCACTTGGAAGCCTTTGCAAATATGGAAGCTTGAAGTGGCCACTTTTTTTTAGGAGGCTTAAAGACGAAAAAGTGACTCCTTGAAATCTTCATTGCATAAAAAGTTATGTTTTGAAGACCGTTTGGCAACCCGATTGAAGACTGATTGACGAATTTCCCCTGAAGGGAAGAACTACTTTTCGTTCACGCGGCCGAGGCCGAACTCGTTGCCGATCTTGGAGACCTTGCCGTCAGTGAACTGCACCTCGATGAACTTGGAGCTCGCGAAGGGCTTGCCATCGGGACCCGTCAGTGAGGCGATCCTTTTCTTGGTCTTGGCGTCGAAAACGTCGGGGGTGTGGCAGTAGGCATAGGCCCCGTCTAGGCTAAAGGTGACCCAACCATG
>CALBIN010000593.1 GCA_937893275.1 uncultured Opitutia bacterium
CATCGACAACCGCCACTATCGCGCCGTAGTCGTGTGCGGTGCGGGCAGCGGCATAACCTGCGCTACCACCACCGATTACTAAAAAATCATAACGCATGAATGGAAAGTTTACGGTTGTGGAGAGAACTGGAATTCGGTCGAATCAAACTTTTTTCAAATCACGACATGACTGATAGATTGGCAAGCGTTTCTCGTTGGACGGGCTTATTGTTTTTCGCTTTTGCCATCCTCACGGAAGGTCGAGCGGAAGAAAAGTACCCGCCGGAAGGATTGTTCGAGGAGATCTGGATGGAGGTGCGGATGTTCGATGCAAAGGTGGGATATGCCCATACCACTTTCGAGCGGCATGGATCGGAAGTGAGATTGCGTACCCACACCTACATGAAGATCAAGCGGGCGGGCACCGAAGTGATCATGGAATCAGATGAGAACAGTCGCGAAACAATCGATGGCGAAATCCTGGGCTTCAGCGGAGTGGTCAACATGGGAGCCCAACCCATTCGCAAGGAGGGTATCGTAAAGGGAGGCAAGGTAGTCGTGACGAACGAGCAATTTGGCCGAAAATCGACCGACAGCTACGAATTGGACGAAAGAGGCGTGATGAACTGGGGTCTGATTCGCTTGATGGTGGAGAAGGGGTTTAACAAGGGAACAAAATACGAAGTCTGGGTATACTCGCCCGATTTCGGAATGAAATCTCCCACAAAGGCATCCATCGAAGTGTACGGCGAGGAAACGATCAAACTCCATGCTGGGCCAGTTTCAGCGACAAAAGTCGCAACGGTGCTTCATTCCCATGCAGGCAAAATTGAGACGCTTAGCTGGGTGAACGGACATGGCATGGCGCTGAAGACGACGATGCATCTGGGTGGTTTCCCCATAGAAATGGTGAAGACGAGCGGCGGAGAAGCGATGAAGAATTTCGTCTCCGCCGAGTTCTTCAACAAGAGCTTAATCAAACTGGAAGGGAAAATTCCTCCCGACGCAAAATCCGTCACCTACGAGCTGAGCCCAAAAACGGGAGGAAGCCTTCAGGCTGTGCCTGAAGACGGAGATTTCCAGAAAGCCAAAAGACAGGAAGATGGAGCGATCCAAGTGCGAGTGGAACGAATAAAGCTCGACGAGGTACTCAAGGGCAATGGAAACCCGGGACAAGTCGATCCCGAATACCGCCTGCCGAACGTAATGATCGATGCCAACGACCCCGGAATCAGCGCTCTGGCGCGAGCAGCGTCTCGCGGGGCAAAAGACCCGGTCCAGATGGCAAGCAATCTGAGGAGTTTCGTGACCCACTACGTAACGGCGAAAAATCTCGACGTGGGATTCGCCACAGCCAGCGAGGTGGCTCGCACTCGCGAGGGCGACTGTAGCGAGCATGCGGTGCTACTGGCTGCCTTGGGAAGGTCCTCCGGATTGCCAAGCAGAGTGGCGGCAGGTCTCGTCTACTTGCCGAAATACGAAGGGCGTAAGCACATAATGGGCTTTCACATGTGGACACAGTTTCACATACGCGGCAAATGGGTGGATTTTGACGCAGCAATGGGCGAATCCGAATGTGCCCCAACTCGCATCGCCTTGGCCACCTCTTCCTTGAAAGACGAGTCTTTGTCCGGCATCGCTTTCTCAATCGCCGAACCGATCGGAAATCTAAAGGTGAAGATATTAGCCGTAAAAAGGTAGGGTATCATCCTTTACACGCGAGACTTTTACACCTTGACAGAATCGACTCGCGGGAAAAAAATTAAGGACCTTTAAAATAGGTGGATGCAGAAGCGTCAGCCAGAATAAAGTGTTTCCCCAAACATTCACAATACAAACTTCAAAGCATTAGAAATGTCCGAGTTCTTCCCAGAAGTCTCCTCAATCAAATACGAAGGCACCGAGTCGAAAAACCCGCTAGCCTTCAAGCACTATAAAGCCGACGAGCTCGTGGAGGGCAAGTCGATGCGAGAACACTTTCGTTTTGGAGCAGCCTATTGGCACTGCATGCGAAATCCCTTGGGCGACCCCTTTGGCCCCGGGACCGCTCAAATGCCTTGGGACGACGGGAGCGATTCCGTGGAGAACGCTCAAAAGAGAACCCATGTCTTTTTCGAGTTCCTCGAAAAGACCGGCATTGATTACTACTGCTTCCACGATAGAGACATAGCGCCTGAGTTAGGCACGTTGGCCGAATCCAACTCCGCTCTAGATGCCGTAGTGGACGAGCTTGAAGGCTTGCAGCAACAAACAGGGAAGAAACTGCTTTGGGGTACGGCGTGCCTCTTCGTGCACCCTCGCTATGCAATGGGCGCCGCAACTTCTCCATGCCCCGAGGTGTTCGCCTACGCGGCTGCTCAGGTCAAGAAAGCAATCGAGGTTACTCACCGACTCGGTGGAGAAGGCTACACGTTTTGGGGCGGCCGGGAAGGTTACTCCTCCTTGATTAACACCGACCTCAAGCGGGAATTGGATAACCTCGGCCGCTTTTTACACATGGCGGTGGATTACAAAAAGGAAATTGGCTTTGAAGGGCAGTTCTACATTGAGCCCAAACCCAAAGAACCTACCAAGCACCAGTACGATTCCGATGCAGCCGCCTGCCTCAATTTCTTGAGAGACTACGATTTGCTTGACCACTTCAAGCTCAACATTGAAACCAATCACGCTATCCTTGCCGGCCACACCGTAGAGCACGACCTCAAGGTGGCTTCAACCGCAGGAGCGCTTGGCTCGATCGATGCGAATGCGGGCGATGAGCTTTTGGGTTGGGACACCGATCAGTTCCCCACCAACATCTACGACGCGACCAGAATCATGCTCGTACTTCTCGACATGGGAGGCTTTACGACGGGCGGATTGAATTTCGATGCAAAACGCCGACGTGAATCTCACGAACCTATCGACCTCTTCCACGCCCATGTCGGAGGTATGGACACCTTCGCCAGGGGGCTAAAATCCGCTGCTGCGATAAGGGCGGACGGTCGGATGAAGGAGTTTGTCGCCAATCGTTACGGTGGTTGGGACGAGGGCGTTGGCGCCAAGATAGAAAGAGGCGAATCCAATTTGGCCGATCTCGAGGCCTACGCACTTTCGAAAGAACCTGTGCCACCTTCTTCCGGAAGGCAGGAAATGCTGGAAAACCTTTTCAACGAATTCATTTGAGGCCGGTAAGGCCCAACTCCCAACCTAGTAGTTACTAAACCTCAGCCGAACAAGCATCATGAGTATAAGAGCAGTCGAATACGAAGCAGGGGACGTTGTTCTCCCTGAAGGGGAACTGGGCAAGGGATTCTGTATCCTTGAAAGCGGCACGCTCGAAGTCGTGCGCGATGGACGGACTCTCACGGAAATAGACACCGCCGGATCCATATTCGGCGAATTGAGCGAAATTCTCTCGATGAAGCGAGATGCGACGATTCGGGCCAAGACGCCCGCCAAGGTTCGGCACGTGGAGGAAAGCATTGCCGATATCGTGACAAAGAATCCCAAAGTCTCGATCAAGCTCATCCGCACGCTTGGCCGGAGACTCTTCCGAATGAATCGCCTAGTCGCAACAGGACTACCCGCAGACAAACCGGAACAGGCAGAAGCCAGCGCCACGGGAGTTTCACTTCTCGTTGTAGATGATCAACCTGCCATC
Source organism: uncultured Opitutia bacterium (assembly GCA_937893275.1). GTDB lineage: Bacteria > Verrucomicrobiota > Verrucomicrobiia > Opitutales > Seribacteraceae. The sequence goes on from CALBIN010000593.1 coordinate 3,623, forward strand.
ATTGACCAGCTTACGGAAATTGCCGAACGGAACGAGTGGTCCGTGCAAGGAGCCCGAAGTGAAGCAGAAGCCCTTAGCATTTGCGAACGGTCTGCCTTCACCGCCATTATAATCAGCATGGCTTTGCCTGACGACACCGCAGTCGATCTTCGCAGAAAACTAAAGACAAACAGCAACGTGATGAACACGCCCGTAATAGGGATGATCGTCAAAGGAGACGAAGCCTCTCAAGCCAAGGCCATAGACTCTGGCTTCGCCGAGTGCTTGAACAAGCCTTTTGATCGGAACAAAACCGAGGCGACTCTGTATGAGGTGATGCAGCTCGACTCCTCCGCTCGCTACTTCAAGCAGATCGACGACTTTCTTTTCTTCAAGCTCCCGGAAGTGCTTTCGAACTTCGTCATCAACGATATCAAAGAAAACTTGGACACCAGAATTCGAGGAACCATAAACGCGGGCATACAAAAGATGGTAATCGACGTCTCCGAACTCGAAGAAGTTGGAGAAGAAGCAGTCGAAGTCGTAGGTGAATTCGCAGAAAAAATAGAAGAGCTTAAACTACCCATGCGAGGCGTAATCGTAGCTGTAGGAGAAGAAGCGGAAATGTGGAACAACTTGGACGGAGCCGAAGAGTGGGGGATTTGCGAGACTCTGGAGGAAGCCAAGGAGTTTCTTGCTCAGGACCCCCAAGAAGAGGAAGCTGAGGAGTAGTCTCCAGACCGATGGGCGCCTCATCCGCCGCTCGTCAACATTCCCTTGCATCCTCCTCCCCCCTTGCGCAGGCAAGTTGGAAGTGCATTCGCCACGTAAACATCTCCATCCACTATTTTTTTTTAAACTTCTCTGAATTAATGGACGAAGCCCAATCAGACCACGAAGCCGTACGCACTTACCTTCTGGATTTGCAGGACCGTATTCTAGTCGCTGCTCGCGACCTCGACTCCGTTGCCGAAGTTCGAGAAGACGAATGGGAACGAAGCGAAGGTGGCGGCGGACGCACCCTGTCGCTGTCAAAAGGAAACATCTTCGAGAAAGGAGGAATAAACTTCTCTGACGTCAGTGGGGAAAACCTCCCGCCCTCCGCTACAGCCAACCGTCCCGAACTAGTCGGGGCTTCCTTTCGAGCCATGGGAGTCTCGGTAGTGCTGCACCCCGATAACCCCTTTGCCCCCACCAGCCACGCGAACGTACGTTTTTTCCGAGCGATGCCCAAAAACGGCGATGCAGCGGTTTGGTGGTTCGGTGGTGGATTCGACCTCACGCCTTACTACGGTTTTGAGGAGGATGCCATAGCTTGGCATCGAGCCGCGAGAGACGCCTGCAAAACCTTTGGTGAAAACCTTTATCCCCGTTTAAAAAAATGGTGTGACGAATACTTTCATCTCAAGCACAGAAACGAATCGCGGGGAATCGGAGGCATCTTTTTCGACGACTTCTCCGAAGGTGGATTTGATAGCGCTTTCGCTTTTCTTAAAAGTGTAGGCGATTCCTACCCGACTGCGTATCTTCCAATTGTTGAAAAACGGGCAAATCATCCTTTTGAGGAATGTCACAAGGACTTTCAACGCTATCGAAGAGGCCGCTACGTAGAGTTCAACCTTGTTTACGACCGAGGCACTCTCTTCGGACTCCAGTCTGGAGGGCGAGTGGAATCAAT